>NZ_DJTP01000022.1:0-86391 GCF_002440405.1 Empedobacter sp. UBA6305
ACAAAATTTTGGACAGTGTCTAAATAAAAAATCTCGAGCAAATGCTCGAGATTTTTTTATTTATTCATTTGTTTCAATATACTTAATGTTTTTTTATCGACTTGATCTGCATAAAAAAACTTCAAAACATCTTTGATAATTTTTTCTTTCGGAACTATAAAGTTGAATAAAGTCAAACTTGATTTCAGTTTCATTGCATCATTTTTTCCGAAAATTAATTGCGGAATTACGCCTTTATGTTGCATTAATAATACAGATAAAACTTCTAAATAATTTCCCCAAAGTTCTTCATCTTTCACAAAAGCTCTCGCCTCTTCTTTTGAAGAAATCGAAAATTCTAATGACGAATCACTCGAACCTAATCCAACTAATTGAGGAAACATAAAAACAATCCAATTCGTTTGTTTTTTTCCTGCATGAACTTCCATTAAGATTTCATCATACACAAAACTTTGCGCATCGTGAAATCGTTTCAAATTAAATTTATCGTGAGGATCTTTTTGTTTCAGTAAATCTCCTATTTTCATATTGTAAAGTTAAAAAAATACCTCACCAAATTGATGAGGCATTTTATTTATTTTATAAGTCGATTACATTCTTTCTGGAACACCAATTCCTAATAAACGTAACGAATTCTGAATTGTATTTGCAACCCATTGAGAAAGATATAAACGGAAATTTTTCACGTTTTCATCTTCATTTTTCAAGATTGGATTGTTTTGGTAGAATGAATTAAATAATTTAACTAATTCATACACATAATTCGCAATCAAAGCAGGGCTCATTTCTGTTGCTGCTTTTTCTATCGTATCTTCGAAATCGTATAATGCACGAATAATTTCTTTTTCTGCATCATTCAATTCTATTGCATTTGCATCAAATTCTTTTGGGGATTCTTTTCTCAATAATGACTGAATACGCGCAAAAGTATATTGAATAAAAGGTCCTGTATTTCCATTAAAATCAACAGATTCTTTCGGATCGAATAAAATACGTTTCTTAGGATCTACTTTCAAAATGTAATATTTCAAAGCACCCATCGCAATTGTTTCGTACAACTCAGCTTTTTCATCATCAGACATTCCGTCTAATTTCCCTAATTCTTCAGAAATCTCTTTTGCTGTATTATAAACTTCTTGCATCAAATCATCTGCATCTACAACTGTTCCTTCACGAGATTTCATTTTTCCGTTTGGTAAATCAACCATTCCGTAAGACAAGTGATGTAAAGCATCAGCCCAAGAATAACCTAATTTTTTCAAGATTAAGAACAAAACTTTGAAGTGATAATCTTGCTCATTTCCTACAACATACGTTAATTCTTCTAACGTTGGATTATTTTTGAAACGCTCTACTGCAGTTCCTAAATCTTGTGTGATATAAACCGAAGTTCCGTCTGAACGTAAAACTAATTTTTCATCCAAACCTTCTGCAGTCAAATCAATCCAAACAGAACCATCTTCTCTTTTGTAGAAAACACCTTTGTTTAAACCATCTTCAACAATATCTTTTCCTAAAATGTAGGTATTCGATTCGTATAAATATTCGTCAAAAGCAACACCAAGACGTTTGTACGTTTTAGCGAAACCATCATACACCCAACCGTTCATTTTTTGCCAAAGCTCAATAACTTTTGGTTCATGTGCTTCCCATTGACGCAGCATTTCTTGTGCTTCTAAGAAAATTGGAGCTTCTTTTTTCGCTTCGTCTTCCGTTTTTCCTTGCGCTTCTAATTCTTTGATTTCTTGACGATAATGTTTGTCAAATTCCACATAATATTTTCCAACCAAATGGTCGCCTTTCATATTTGCAGATTCTGGTGTTTCACCATTTCCAAATTTTTCCCAAGCAATCATAGATTTACAAATGTGAATCCCACGATCATTAATAATTTGTGTTTTAATCACATTATTTCCTGCTGCTTCAATGATTTGAGAAACCGAAAATCCTAACAAATTATTACGGACATGTCCTAAATGCAAAGGTTTGTTTGTATTTGGCGATGAATATTCTACCATTACCGTTCTCGAATTTTCATCAACTTTTGTAATTCCAAAAGTTGAATTTTGAGCATTTTGAGTAAAATTTTCTAAAAATTCTACTGAACTTAAACTCATATTCAAGAAACCTTTTACAACATTAAACGCTGTAATTTTATTATTTTCAACCAAATTTTCACCGATTTTAGCACCGATTTCTTCTGGTTTACCTTTCAAAGTTCTGATTAATGGGAAAACAACCAATGTATAATCACCTTCAAACTCTTTCCTTGTAAACTGAATTTCAACAGATTCAGGGTTAATTTGATAAACGTTTTGAATCGCTTCTAAAACATTCTGCGTGATGTATTGTTTTAAACTCATTTTTATTCCTTTTTACTTAATCGAAATGCAAAAGTACGAAGTTTCAACGAATTTGAACGGATTGCACATTGAGTTTTTAAGAAGTCATCAAGAAAACTTATCTTTGCAAAATGAAAGCTACATTCGCGGATTTCGAATTAACAAAACAATTGAGTTCGGCTTTAGAAAAGTTGAATATCACAACCCCAACTCCAATTCAAGAAAAATCATTCAAACCGATTCTTTCTGGACGAGATATAATGGGAATTGCCCAAACAGGTACAGGTAAAACAATGGCTTACTTATTACCCTTGTTGAATACTTATCAATACTCTAAAACGAATCAACCAAAGATTGTTATTTTGGTTCCGACACGCGAATTAGTTGTTCAGGTTACCGATATTTTAGAGCAATTAACAGAGTTTATCAATGTTCGTGTTTTAGGAATTTATGGTGGTGTAAACATCAATACTCAAAAATTATTGGTGTATGAAGGCGTTGATATTTTGGTTGGAACACCAGGTCGTGTTTTAGATTTGGCGATAGACAATGTATTATCATTCAAAGAAATGAAGAAATTAGTGGTTGACGAATTTGACGAAATGTTGAGTTTAGGTTTTCGTCCGCAACTGATTCATTTATTTACAATGATGAGCGAAAAACGTCAAAACATTTTATTTTCTGCTACGATGACAGATCAAGTAGATGATATGTTACACGAATATTTCAAAAATCCTATTGAAATTTCCTTAGCTCGTTCAGGAACACCATTAGAAAAAATCACTCAATTGGCTATTCCAGTTGAGAATTTCAATACAAAATTGAATTTAATTGTTCATCAATTAGGAGACAAAGCAAAATTTGAGAAAGTTTTAATTTTCGCAAACAATAAAAAACATGCTGATTTAATCTTTAATCATTTAGATGAAATTTATCCAGATGAATTTGGAGTAATTCATTCTAACAAATCTCAAAATTATCGTTTGAGAACAATGGAAGCCTTTACCAGAGATGAATACCGAGGAATTATCACGACAGATATTATGGCTCGTGGTTTGGATATTCCTGATGTTACGCATGTTATCAATTTCGAAATTCCAGAAATTCCAGAACAATATATTCACCGAATTGGGCGTACAGGACGTGCGGATAAAAAAGGAGAAGCGATTTCTTATTTTTCTGAAAAGGAAATTGAACGTTTAGATGCTATTGAAGCATTGATGGATAAAGAGATTAACGAACTTCCTTTTCCTGAAGAGGACGTAAAAATAAATCCTGTAAAACGTGAATTTGAGAAAGATGTTGTAAAAATGAAACAACTTACAACTGTAAAAATTGAAGAACGTGGTGCAGCATTTCACGAGAAAAAAGATAAAAATAAAAAGGTGAATTTAGGTGGTCCTACAAAACGTAAACCACCAAAATCTAAACCTAAAAACCGTGGTCAGCAAAAACAGAAAGCGAAAGCACGTAAAAAAGGAAAATAAAATGAAAGCGACCAATTGGTCGCTTTTCTTATTTTAAAATCTGTTTGAATTTAGATTTAAATTTTGCAATTTTTGGTCCAACAACTGCCGAACAATATGGCTGATCTGGATTTTCATTGTAATAACCTTGATGATAATCTTCGGCTGGCCAAAATTTATCTAAAGGCTCTATTGTTGTAACGAATTTATCTTCATACAAAGTTCCGTTATCAAACTCTTTTAACGATTCTTCCGCTTGCTTTTTTTGTTCTTCTGATGTGTAAAAAATACTCGAACGATATTGTGTACCAACATCGTTTCCTTGTCTATTTAACTGTGTTGGATTATGTATATTCCAAAAAATTTCTAATAATTCTTTGTACGAAATCACTTCATTGTCAAAAGTAATTTCAACAACTTCCGCATGATTTGTATCTGTATCACAAACCTGACGATAAGTAGGATTTTCTACATTACCTCCTGCAAATCCAGAGATAGCTTGTTCTACTCCATTTATCGAATTAAAAATTCCTTCCACACACCAAAAACAACCAGCTCCTAAAACTGCTATTTCAACTCCCATTATTAAAGACTTTTAAATTTAAAACTAACTTTTGTAAAATTATTTGCACAAATTTTGCACAAAATAAACTTTTTCAATAAACACAAAACGTTCAGAAATCTCTTTCCAAACGCTTAACAAAAGTACGCTTATTTTTGATTTATTAATTAAATTTTTAAGATATTTAATGTATGATTTCGAATTCTGATTTAGATAAAATTTACTCGTTATTAAAATGGATTGAACCAAGATCAAGTGAAAACATCCAGATATGGATAAAAGATCGTGATGTAATGTCTAATCATATTTATAAAGTTGAGAAATTTGGAAAGATCAAAATGATTTTCTTTCAAGTTGAAAATCTTTCAGAAGCCAACTTTAAGAAAATATATAAGAAACGCAAAGAGTTAATTCATCTTGATTTTACTTTAAAAAATAAAGGAGATAAATGGATTTTGATATGGCAACCTAAATCGAATTAACAATTTTATTCATTTCATTAATTACATAATATTTATTTTCTTCGACATCTGCAATTCCAATAGGATAATAATTTTTATATAAAATTTTGAACCATTCCTTTTGATAGCCCTCTTTTAAATTATTTAATTCTTCAACTTTGAATTTTATAAATTCTTTCCACTCATCCAATTCATTACAAAATGGATTGTGGGCCATGAAAAGTAAATCTGGAATAGTAGAAATAAAGTAATCTGCTAATTCTGAAGATTCATAAGGAGTGAAATATTCTTCATCGTAATACAGAACTATATCAGTTTTAAATCTCTTATTAAAGTCTTCTAAATTCAATGAGACAACTCTAATATTTGTTTCTTCCTCATAATCGTAGAAAGTTGAATCCGATTTAATAATGTTATTCATTTTAAGTATTTAAAACCGAATAATAGAATAATATTTTGTAAATTTAAGAATCTTTTGCTTAAGGAAGATTTAAGGTTTGTAAAAAAAAGCACAGAAAGGCATTATTGTAGTTCTGTGCTTTTAGTAATTTATAAAACTCATCTCCGCAGTGGACCAAGCGAAAATTTTGGAATATAACCCCGAAACTTAGCTAGATTATTATTGTTTTATATGTTTTCTTCAATTAACTTATCAAGTTCAAAACCGGTTGCTTTACAGATTTTAATAAATTTATCTAAAGGAACAACACGATTATCATAGATATATGATCTAATTGTTCGATCTGGAATATCAACAAATTTTGCAAATTCAGCGACAGACTTCCAATTGGTTTTCTTTTCGAAAATTAAATTAACGTAGTTTATCTCCATAATTTAATTTTTTTTATCCTCCATTATCAGATAAGTCTTGTAATAATCCCAAGCTTCATCAATTAATTTTTCTTCTGTCATTGGTTCAGTGCCATTTTGAAGATGCACAATCTCATTATTAGATTCAATTAATTTTACATTATTTTGAACAAAAACCAATAAATATTCTTCTTCTGATTTAAAATGATCAGAGAAGTATAAAAATGATTTCTGAAATTGTTCCATTGGATAAGCTATCTGAATATCATCTAAAGGAATAATTTCTATTAAGGACAAATATTCTGGACAATAAATAAATTGTCTATTATCGTGTAAAAAATCACCTGTTTTCGGTTCGTTTTCGCAATGAATGAATTTTGGTATAGAAATTTGTTCTAAATTTGTTCCCATATTTCTAATATTTATAAATTAATTGTTAGAGATTATTTTGATAAATGAAGCTCCCGTTTTAGGGAGCTTCTATTTTTTTAATTAACTACAATTGAATCTTCTAATTGTTTCGTAGTGTATGGAAAAGACACTGTTTTGTTTGAATAATCAACTTTACCTAATCCAAACTGAGCATCAGTTATAATAGTTGCTTTATAACTTTTGAAAAGTCCTTTTATTTTCTTTAAAGCTTCTTGCGCTTCCTCTTTGTTTTTAAAATGCCCTACAATTTTGTCCTGCATTTTTGAAAAACGCGCAAATGAAAACATTTTATTAATTTCATTTAAATCTCTTGATGTAGCTTTTCCTGTTTCTGCATTTAAAACAATCCAACTTACTTGATACTTAGTCATAATTCCTAATTTTAATTGTTATTACTTTGATAATTTTGATAGTGTAAAAGTACAACGAGTTTTTTAATTATGCAACATCTTGCATAATTATTTTGAAAGAAATATGTTATTTGTATATTTTCCAAATAACATTGAATTGCACTGATCAAATAAAATATATTATTAACTTAGTAAAAATCAACACTATGAAATATATTTATCTTTTACCATTACTTCTATTTTCTTGCAATAATAAAAAAGAAAAGGATAGACAACTAATTGAGTTTAATCAAAAACTCAATGAAAAAAATAAACAAATTCAAAGGCGAAATAGAAAAATTAAATATCTGGAAGATGAATTATCAAATTGTAAGTTGAATTATGAAGCTTTAGACAAGGCAACAGATTGAAAAAAGTGGTCAGATTTGACCACTTTAAATTTATCATTTCTTTAGCTTCGGCAATCCAAATTTCCATAGTAGGATTAAAGTTAAAACAACTGCAATTGTTATAATTATAGTAGAATTGAATGAAGGACCAAAACTTTTGTTTTGTTTGTCTTTATCAACTTTCGATTTTGATTCGTCTACTTTATTTTGCTTTACTTCATTTTTCTGAATGTTTGAATTCTCTTTAAATATTTTATCTACTTTATTATTCGCAGTTGAATCTTTTTTATTTGTTTCAGTTTTCTGATTGATAGATCCTTTCCCTTTAGCTGTAAATCCATTTTCAGTAAACTTAAATTCGAATTCATCATCATTAGATAGTCCATTAAAAGAAATATCTAACTTCTGCTTAAAATCGCTCCATTGACTTTGAAAAGAATTATCGATTTTATTCAGTTTATCAATTTTAGAGATAGAATCAAACTTATTCAGCTGGAACTCTTCCTTTGAAAAACTTTCCTTGTGCTTTTCAACTGTACTTTTCGAAGTCCTACATCCGTAAGAGATTACGACAAGAAAAAGAGCTAAGAAACATAGTACATTACCTATAAATGTTTTCATAGATTAAAAATTAGATGGTAAAATTGGATAAGATAATCCGTTATATAATTGATTTTTTAAACCTTTGAAATAAGACCAGCTTAGACCTTTAGAATATTCTAAATGCGGAGCGTCTTTGAAAGATTTAAAATCACCGCCCCAAGTAAATCCTTTTGATTTGAAATAGTTTGCAACTCTCTTCCAGTATTCATTAACTGTAAAATCAGCTGTTTCAAAAGTTCCGTTATCATCTAAATCTCGTAAAATCACAAAATCAAATGCAAGTCCGTAATTATGGATAGACTGCCCTCCTTTCGCATTTGTAATTATCGAACCTTTCTTAGTTCTTCCTTGAGCATACAAGTCGTTTTGCTCCTGAACTGATCTATAAACATGAGTAATTCGTAATCGGTATCCTTTTGGAAGTAACTTATTATTTGCTTCCAAATACCATTCTTTCAACTTAGCACGCAAAAGTGGATGAAAAGTTGCAATTCTATCTAAACTAATTTGATCGTAATACATAACTACAATATTTCTTTTTGACGTTTTAATTTATTTACTTCGACTTTACGTTGTTCTTCTTGACTAAAGCTATACATAGGATTAGATTTTAATTGAAGTGTTAATAATCGGTGAAAAGGGATAATAAAGACTTTTGAAAATGTTGAAGTCTTATCAATTGCGATGGCGTTCTCGAGTATTGAAGTTAATTCGATGTAAATCATTAGAATAATCACTCCATTTTGCAACCAATTCGAATAATCTTTGAAGAATTGATTAGACTGATCAAATCTCATTAGATTTAAAATAAATATTACAACAATAATTGCTGAGCAGTATTGAATGATTTTCTTAACTGTTTTCCGAAAAGCTTCTGAACTTCGATTTACTTTCAAAAATTTAGCTTTCATAAAGCCAGTCATAAAGTCCATTGCCATTAAAAAAGTTAAGGCGACGAATAATATCCAATCAGGATAAATAAAAATTTGATTCATTGTTACATTGTTAAATAAGGCGCTAACAATGTTTTGTAAAACTAAATAAACAAAATGGGGTTTTTGTAGTTAATTTTTAAAAGATAGAACTTAGTTACTACTCAGCTTCAGTAATAAATCCTTCAATAATTGTATTGCTTGATTCTGTGATGTGGTCAACTAAAGTTCCTAAATCCTCAATAGGTTTAATTGCTTTAAAGTCTAATTGTCCAATTTCAGCTAAATAACTACCTGATAAAATTTTATCATTTTCAGCATCTACTCGACAAAGATTAAAAGAAATTGCCTTTGGTTTTTGTCCGTTAGAATAGTTAAACGAATAAGTTACTTTGTAAGTTTCTGAGATAATTTCTGAAAGAATCTCAGTCGTTGAGCGTTGCTCTAATTTGAATTGAGTTGTCATTTTTTTTTTAAATTAATGTTATTTATTCGCTATATCCCTGTCTGTAAACTGTATGCTTTGATTTTTAGTCACTTTTCCATTTTCAATGTAATAAAGAAAATATACAATCGTCTTAATTGGAGGAATCTCGCCATTTGAAGGCTCTTGGTCCATATCTATCTCCCCAACTTGCAACCCATACCAACCATTTGGAATGTTTGATGTTCTTGAATTATTCACTGTTTTATATCCAATTAAGTTTGCATATTGAGCGTTATCGGGGTGAGTCCCGTTTTGATACTCAAATGATGTATAATTACTTGATGCTATATATCTTCTAAAGTTACTTACAACCACAATTGACATTCGATTAACCACAGCAGTTTTAGCGCTTGCTACATCTAACGTACTACTACTTTGATTTATATTAATCATAGGTGTATTTGTCCAACTTTCTGGAATATACGCAACGTTTACTAAACCTCTATTTGGCGATAATTCCCAAAGTTTCATGCCTTGTTCGTGATAACCGTCCATAATAAACTTTCCATTACTCAATCCGAATCTAAATGCTATATTTCCGTTTGGATGAAAAAATTGCATTGTTCCATCATCTAAAGTATTCCAAGCTGCTTTATCTCTATTCTGAGCAGTACCTCCAGCCCATAACCTTACCGATTTTGAACCAGCTTCATTTAATCCCGATATACCTGCATTAGATTGAGATTCTGAACCAACCATTAAAACACCCGTACCAATTACATTACCATTAACTGTTGTGTTTAAAAATGATGTAATTTGATTAATACGTGCAATTGAACTATTTAAGTTATTGATATTATTTGCGTTATTATTGATTCCTTGTTTAATCTTATCATTAATAGCAACAAGTAAAGCTATATTTTGGTCGTAATAAGCTTTAAATTTCGCTCTGAAAACATCACCTACAATTGGACTATCAACTGAAATATCAACTAATAACGGCGTGATATAATTAAATAAATCATTGTAAGCATTAGTTAAATTAGTTGTTGAGACTCCATTACTAATACCTAAACTATAATTACTTGTATATTCAGATTTAATTCTATTCCACTCATTTGATATTTGTTGTTTCTCACTTGCAGATAAAATGTTATCATTTGAAATATCAATAACTTTTTGATTAGCTTGTTCAGCTAATTGCTTAGCTTGTTCAATGCTCGATTCCACATCTTCAGGTGCTGGAGTCCAATCGGTGGCTTTGTTGCCAAATTCAACTTTTGGGTTTTTATAATTTATAATTAAATTCGGTGTGTTATTACCACCTAAACCAAACAAAAAGGCGTTACCATCGTTGTTAAGAATTTTTAAAGTAATAGATTTTCTTGTCCATTGATTAGCTTTTAAGTTAAATGTACCTAAAGCAATATTATTAGGATAATGAGGCATATAGTTTAATAAAACTTCAGCATCATAAGAAACTTTCAAGTCAATACTAAAAGTAACTTCATCACCTAAATTAAAACCAGTTGATTGATTAAAAAAAGCGTAAGAGTTCCAATTGTTATTTGTATTATGAACTTGAACTTCTCCTTTCACTGAGTTATTACTATTTTGATGGTCATTTCCTGAAGAAATAACACTTTGCGAATTTAAAATCAAATTCCTCCCACCAATCTGAATGTTATTAACCAATCCTTGTGCATGTTGTTTTGCTGCTTCCATTTTCGCAGTCGCATCAGCTATCGCTCGCGCTTCTTCCTCATCTACAATACCATCAGCATAGGCATTGGACGCAATTTTAGCTAAATTTGCTTGTGCATCTGCATATGCTTTGGCAGCGGCTAAATTATCTTGCATTTGTTGGATGCGTTGTTGCTCCTCTGCTGTTATTTGACCGTCTGCGTACGCTTCTAATTGTGTACGAAGCAAATTATCTTGAGCCGCAGCGTAAACTTTAGTAGCTTCAGCTTTAGCAGTCGCATCGTCAATTGCTCTTTGTTCAGCAGCTGTAACTTTACCATCAGCATAAGCTTCTGTTTGAATACGTTTTAATTCATCTTGCGCATCAGAATAAGCTTTTGAAGCATTAATACTATCTGTTTTGGATTTCAAAATGTTAGCTTCTACATCTTCTGGAGCTGGCGTCCAATCCGTTGCTTTGTTGCCTTTTTCGAGTTTCAAGTCATACAATATAAACGCATTGTTTAACCATTGTGCACTCGATGAGCTGTAACCAAAATTATAAAAAACGATGTTTGCGTCGTTTTGTGAAGCGGTAAATACTTCTGTATGTGTTTTTACCTGCTCAATATTTTCGGTATTGAAATTAATGGTTTTATCATAACTACCTGGAAGGTCTTTATTTGTTCTAAACCAAATTTGTCCTGTTTTTCCTGCAAAAGTTTTTACCTTAAAAGATATCGTGTATGTTTTACCAATCTCAAGCGGTGAAGATAAAGCATAAGTAAGGAGAAAGTAATTATTCGTTGGAGTACTGACATCGATTTTATTTCCTGTATCACGAAGTAAATTCCTACCTCCAATCTCAATGTTCTGTGGCATTAAACTCCAAGAATAATCGCTATAATCATCACTTTCAGTTGCAGTAACTTTGTTGTATGCCAAACCTATGTACAACTTATCATCTGGATAATCACTCATTCCCGAAGTAGGTGTATCAGCATATTTTACCCAAGTAAACAAAGAACTACCATCAGCCCCAGGAATACCTGGCACACCTTGCGTACCTTGCTCTCCTTTGATTAATGACCAAGAATAATCAGCATAATTAGAACTTTCAGTTTGGATAGTTTTGTTGTAAGCTATACCCATATATAACTTACCTGTTGGATCATCTGACATACCACTTGTCGGAGTTGTTGCATACTTAATCCAAGTGTAAAATTGTTGCCCATCAGCACCTTTAACTCCAGGTACACCTTGATTACCTTGTTCTCCTTTAATTAAAGCCCAAGTATAGTCACTTGCTGTATTACTCTCAATTGATGTAGTTTTATTATAAGCTAAACCTATATGGGTTTTTCCATCAGGGAAATCTGACATATTAGAACCATTAGCATCAGTTGCATATTTTACCCAAGTGTACAATTGTATCCCATCTTTACCATCAGCGCCAGGAATACCCGGTACACCATCTTCACCTTTAAATTTTGCCCAAGTGTACGAAGTGTTTGAAGTTGGCGCTTCCGAATTCGTAGTCGTAACGATACCAATATAAGCTGTATTTGCTTGTGGTGTTGTAGTCATAGAACTACCGTCACTATTAGCAGAATATCTTATATGAACGTATTGAGTTTGACCATCTTCACCCTTGTCGCCCTTAATACCTTGAATACCTACAATTCTAATAGTATTACTCCAAGCACCATCGCCTTTTTTCTGACGCATAAAAACATCATCATATAAGAACGTTGAATGCCAATCTATTCCGTTTTGAGAGTATTCGATATAAATCTCTTGATTAGTAATAGCTTCTTCAACACTTTTACCGTTAGTAAACGTGAATTTTCCTTTAAATTCGCCACTATCTAAGTCAAAATAAGTACTACCATCATTTGACTCAATTCTACCTGTTTTTATAAATCTTCCCGAAACTGTTGTAAAACCGTACATTAAAGAAATTTCACGTGCTTTTACATCTTCTGAGTAAGTGTTTACAATTCCGATTAAGAAATAATAAGAACTCCCTTGATCAACTACGTACTGCGTTTCCGTTATTTCAATTACACCTATATTATTTGACTTGTTGCATTTTGCGTACAAATAATATGGTTTATTCGCTTCTAAATCCTTCTGACCTCCTTGTATTTGCCACTCAACTATATTGTCAGAAATAGTAAAATGAACGAGTTTACAAGTAGACCATCTTATTTTATTTGGATTCCCTTCAAAATTAGGTTCGAAAAATGAATCGATAAGGTTAAATTGCATTGACTTAGCACCTACTTGCAGGTGAGTTGTTTCGATTGAGTTTGGTTTAATTTTATCCGTATAATAATCGCCTTCAACATCAAAAACCATATTTAAAACCTCTTGTGCATCTTTCCAATTACGGCGAGCTTTTGCAGGATTATTAAGGTTATTTATCTTGATAATGTTTTTAATCGTATTGATTTCTCCTGGAATAGTCCCACTTAAAAAGTTTGTGACTTTTGAATCTGAAAGCGTTAATTTATAATCAAATGGATTTCTTAAATCTCTTTCAATTGATTTAATTCTGATATAGCGATTAATATCAAAATCTTCATCAACAACTTTGATAAAATCACCAATTG
Source organism: Empedobacter sp. UBA6305 (assembly GCF_002440405.1). Taxonomy (NCBI): domain Bacteria; kingdom Pseudomonadati; phylum Bacteroidota; class Flavobacteriia; order Flavobacteriales; family Weeksellaceae; genus Empedobacter; species Empedobacter sp. UBA6305. The sequence goes on from NZ_DJTP01000022.1 coordinate 13,073, forward strand.
AGAAGAATTTCGTAACAGTATTATTTAAAATTCTTTGAAGATGCAAGGTGTCAACATCTAATAAATATTGAATATTTGGCTCTAGCTTATCAGATAAATGCTCTGTTCCTTTTTCAAATAGTTCTGCTTCTGCGTTATCAATATAAACTTGTGGCATTTGAATATCTAAAATAACATACTCATCACCAATGCCAATTCTGAACGCATCACTATCTTTTGAAGGAAATTCATATCCATTTTCATCTGCAAATTTGACAATATGAAATTCTTTTGTTTCGTGATTGTAGTCGTGAATTTCTAATTCATAACCTGCTAAATCTCCTGTATTAAAATGAATTTTTGCATTTACTCCATTTAAAAGATATTTAGTTCCGTTTTCATCTCTTTCTTTTAAATCAAAATCCATTGATATATCAGAAAACTTGTAAGGCGATTCTGAATTTATAGAGGTTACCTTCCCTTTACGTCTTGGATAAATATCATCAAAGATTTTAGTAGATTCGTAAATCCCATATTTAGCAACTGCTTGAGCGTTTTCAATGAATGAATTAGATTTATTTTTATCTTTTAAAACAAGGCGATTTGCGCGGTAATCAGTACCTAAATTCTTGTCTGAGCCATAAACCTTTAATCGAGTAACAATATCGCTTGCGTCAACTTTTTCGCGTGTCAACGTGTAAAGTCCTTTTTGAAATCCAACTTTAAACTCCAAAGGAATTTCATTTCCGACTTGCTTAAAGTTTAAAATATTAACTCCGTTATTATCTGTTTTAATGATAAAATCAGTATCATATTCATCGCATAACATTTGAAGAGCAGCCAAACAATTTTCCTCTTCTGAAAAAGTAATAGTTTTCGTTTCTGTTTCAGTTGGAATTTCACCTAAAACCCATTTACCAGGAAAAACACGATTAATATTTTCAATTAAAATAGTAGCGAATAATTCTAAATCAGCAGTTAATGTTTCTCCATAAATCGCCGAGCCTGTTGTATCAATATTTACATCATAAGAAGCGCGTCTTAAATCAAACATAGCTCCTTCAAATGTCATTGAGAATTGAAAATCATTTGAGCTATTTTTAAAATATCGAGGAATCTGATTTAACGTATATTTTTGACCTAAATAATGAAACGAATCGCCAATTGTAAAATTGATAAATTCACGACTGATAATTTCAACATTGATAACGTCATTACTTCTTAATTCAGTTGATTGGATGATTGAAGTAATAAAACTTCCTTTGTTTTTATCCTCAAGTAAATACTCCGAGTTATCTGAGCGCTTAACTAAAATTTGTTCCATAAAACATCTGCATTTGAGTTAAACGTTGTGATCGCATCTAAATCACCTAAAATCATTGGATAGAAAATATCTGTAGTTAGATAAGTATGAGAATAAGTTTCGATTGCTGGTGAAGTATATTCTTCGGTCCCGTCTCCCCAATTAATTACTAAAACCTTATTAGATTTTAAAGTAATGGTTGCTGTTTTTTGAGTTGATTTCAAAATACGCTTAACAGGCATATTTTCAATTAGCTTTAATTTGAAAGTACCTACTGCATTAGAATCATCATAATACAATTTATTTTCAGCAGTATCTTGTCTGAAAACTTGATATTCCATTCTTAATTCACCAGCGATAACCGATAATCTTCGAGATCCTTTTTGATCTAAAACATTATAGAAATCATTGTATTTTTCAATACATTCTTTCAATGAATTAGCGGGAATAAAGCAATCAATTGTAATAGATTTAGAATTGTGATATCGTGATTGCAAATCGATATCATATCCGTGTTCATCACTCCAATCCTTCTTTTGATTTTCTTTTATAGAAGCTTTATCAAATAAGTTTGAAGAATCTGAAACATAAACATTGTAATTTTTAAAGGGTATATTGTCAAGTAAATAAATTACAGGAATCATCTATACGTTTTAAAATCTTTATTTGAAATTTTCACATAACTATCATCGTTACTTTCAAAAGTAACTTTAGCGCCTTTATAGCAATTAACGCGAACGTTAGCTTTGTCGCTTGCTTCTATTTCTAACTGAACATTGTCAAAAATATCAATCATAACAAACGCACTATCTCTTACGACTAACCGAGCTTTCACATTGTCTCGCAAATACATCTGAGTAACTGAAAATTCATCAGCTAAATAGTTTAATCTTGAATCACCAAGACAAACAATATCTCTGTTATTATGTAAATCAACTGAATCATCAAGGAAAATTCCTTTATGTTCCATTTTTCCTTTTAAATTTCTACGCATAAAATCATTTGATAAAAATTCTGACGAAAAAGAAAAATCTATTCCTTTGATGTACATATCAAGTAACTCATCCAAAGTTTGGGCGTTTTCCATTTTAACCGCCCATTCTTCGCATATTTCGTTTTGTTTTGCTCTTTTTAGAGCTTCTATTTTTATATTATTAAAATCCATATGCTCGTCCTGCATTATCTATTCTGTTAATTAATTTTTCTAAAAGTGGTAAAACACTTCTTGTGTTGTAGTCTATGTTCGCTAATCTGTCCAAACTATTTAGGAGTATTTTGTTCGAATCAATATTAATGGTTACAAGTTCCTTTTGAAGAATACGAATAGCATTAAATTGACCTAATAAAGCATTGCCTGTTTCTTCCGACATCCCTTTAATTGCTCCAGCCATTGCTGTTTCGTTTGGATCAATAATATCCTTAAACAAGTCGGAATACTGATCTAACATTCCTGTAAAGTTTTGGGATATTTCTTTGATTTTATCCTTGAACGCCTGCTGTTCTTCTGGAGATAATCCATTAAAATTGAAATTACCTTCATCGTCGCCGCCCATATCTTTGTAGAGTTTATCAAGCGCAGCTTGTAATTGCTTCTCTAAGAATTGTTTTTTAAGTTGATTTAAAACAGCATTCTTTAAAACATTGTTTGCAACCTCAGCGAATGCCTTTGCCGCATCTTCACCTTTTCCAAATGCTTCGACAAGAGCATCACCTAATTCAGTGGCTAAATCCTTTGCATTCGTCTGTACAACATCTTCTGCGATTTCCTCAAGTAAATCTTGAATAGTTTTTTTAGAATCTCTCAGAGCATCTTCCCACTCTTTAATTTTTCCAGCATCCTTTTTCTTTTTCCCTTTTTCTAGCTCAATCATTTTTTGATATTCAATCTGTTGTTGTTTCAGATTTTCAATCATTTGTTTTTGACCTGAATAAACATCGGAACCGAGTGCGCGTTTGGCAGCATCTTCTAAATCTTTATAGGAATTTGTTAAGTCGTCAACAGCAGCTTTATGCTTATTTATTTCTTTCTGTTTTTTCTTGTCCTTAGAGAAAATATTAGATAATAAATTAGCTATTTTAGTGGCTATTTGAATTACTGCTGAAATAATTGCAAGGATTACAGATGCTCTTTCAACTCCTTTAATACCTTCTGTAGTCATTTGGGATACAGCTAAAACACTTGAACCAATACTTAGAACTGTTTGTGTAGTTTCCATTGCGCTACTAGCTGTCTCTCCAAGAAATTCTTTTAAAACTCCTGCTGAATCAATAGCATCATTGATAAAATCAAAAGTTCCTGTTAAAGATTTAGCTACTCTATTCCATTTAGTAGTTATACCTTCAGTACTTGAATTTGTTTCCTCTTCCGCTCCTTTAAATAAGTCTGCTAAACCTACAGCTAAAGAACCAAAAGGATTTTTCTCAATCACTAAATTTTTAGCTTGGTTCAATTGTTTTAGAATAACTTTTAAATCAATTGGGTTAAACTTCCCTTTTAATAAATTAAACTTCCCTTCTATTTGTTTTATTAAATTATCAATTTGTTGGAAAGTCATTTCATCCATATTAGAGAATAACATTGCCCACTCTTCAGAGTTCATTAACTGATCTTTTACAATACTTGAAGTATCATCAGAAGCTTGCTTTTTAATCTGAGCATCCTTGGCTTTTTTGATATCATCTAAAGCTTTAATTTCATCAAGTTTACCTTGTTCAATTAATGCTTTTTTCTGATTTTCATAATAAGTTTGATTCGTCAATAAATCAGCCTTCATTTTATCATCAATAGCTTTTATCTTATCCTCATATGATTGATATTCAGAAATTAGTTTATTATAATCAACGTTATTTGTAATATTCTTTGTTTCTGAATTACGTTTTGACTCAACCTGTTCAATAGCGACTTCTATTTTAGTTTTTTCAACTTCATCTTTAGCTGTTTTTAGCTTTTCTTTTAAAAGATTGATTTGCTCATCATACTTTTTATTGATTGCGTCTAATGGATTAAACTCTTCTGTTAAAGTTTTGATTAAATCTTTTGCAGCATCGTCTGCCTTTTTGATATTCTCAATCTCCTTTTCGTCAAGAAATTTTAATTTATCGATACTTATCTGATCAGTATTTCCTTGTAGTTTTAATTTTTCTTCTTGTATTTTACCAAGAACCTCTAAAAGATTTTCCGATTCAGAAATAGAGTTTTCAATCCCTTCTTTGAATTTATCAAATGCGTTATAATCGATAACTTTAACTAATTCATCATTGATAAATCGAAGTTGTTTTACTTGTAATGCCGATTTGTTTGAAGTCTCTACAAGTTGTTTTTGTAATCTTCTTAAAAACTCCTCGTAAGTTGCTCCACTTTTAGAAAGTGATTCATATTGAATTTTACCAGAATTCTTTAAAACCAAATCATCTGAATTCATATAATCAACAAAACGCTCGTAATCTTCCTTTACAGATTCGATTTGCTTCTTGTATATCTCAAATGGATCATCGGATTTTTTTGATGGCTTAATGGATTTTGGAGTTTTAGTTTTATCTGTTTTAGTTTTTGTTGTATCCCAAGTTTTTAAAGCTTGAGTAGCCCCATCAATTACTTTTTGTAAATCTTGCCATTCCTTTGTTCCTTTTTTACTGATACCAAGATTTTTTTGATCTTTTATAGCCTGTTCTTGTATCGCTTTCCAATCATCATAATTTCTTTCACCATATGACTTTCCGAGTGCCTTTGAAGTGTCCTTACTTAAACCATCTAACATACTTTTCCAGCTGCTCATTCTTGATGTGATATAATCGATATTTGAAGCTGTATTAGATAGGCTTAAAGTCCAAATATTAGTTGCGATGTTAGCAGAATTTAAATAACTTGTCCCTTCTGCTAAACTATCATTTACTCTATTTGATAAGTTTACATTGTCTTCATGTTTTTTTATTAATTCTGTTAAATATTGAATTTGCTCTTGCTTATTCATAGAAGCAAGTTTATTAGCAATATTAATATCTTCTTGAGTGTATAGTTGCTGTTCTAAAAGCTGTCCAGTTTTCTCTAATTCGTCTGATAATCTTTTCTGCTCCCATAAGTTAATCTCTTCTTTTAGTGAGTCGTTTAATTCGTCAATTCTATTTTTTAAATCATAAATGGATTTATCAATTTGAATGTTTTTATACGATTCAATCTCTTTGTTAACCTTGCTCTGAGCGTCAGCTACGGACATTAATTTAACCTCTTCAATAGATAATCCTTCAAAAGATTGCGTTCTTAAATTGATTAAATTAGAATAAGCTTGTATTTGTTCACTTTGTGTTTTTGTTGAGTCTTTAATTGTTTGTATGTAACTATTTAATTTTTGAGTGATTGATTCTAAATCATTAGAATTTTTTTGTTGAGATTCGTTAAATCTATCTTGTGCATCTTTAGCTCCGTTGATATTATCAGACAAAAAGTAAATTGCAGAAGCTAAACCAACCACGCCAACAGTAATTAAGACAATCGGATTTGCTAACAATGAAGCGTTAAATGCATCATTGGCAATAGTAGCTAATTCAGTTGCTGCAATATTTAATCTTTGTGAAAATGTTAGTCGTGTTGTAGCTGCAGTATCTAAATTTTTTGTAGCAATACCAACAGCTTGTTTTTTTGATTGCAAATCTTGTACATTACTATTTAAAGTCTTGCTTGCTGTATTTGTTTTTTCAGCAACTGTATTATATTCAATACTTGCAGTTTCTATATCTTTAGATAATGCGTTCCTTTTAGCAGTTGCTGCTTCAAGATTTGATAAAGCTTCATTTTCTTTTTTAACCCAATGAGAACCTTTATAAGCGTCGTATTGTTTTTGAGCTGCCGCAACTTCTATATCTGCCGCATCTCTAGCAGAATGGGCAGCATTTAATTTTTCAAATGCTTTAGATTTATCTATCTGTAAAGCGTTTAAATTTTCTCTTGATGCTTTTACAACCGCTCTTGAAGCTATTTCTTCTGCTTTTGCACTTGCTAATTTTGCATTTGCATAATCATATTCAGCTACAATCTTTCTTGCTGTAAAAGATTGATTTTCTCTTAAGTTATCTACAGTATTTTTAAGCATTGATGCTTCTGTAGTTTGAAGAGTATGTGCAGCAAATAACGCTGCCTTGTACGCTCCGTAAGTTGTAATTAAAACCCCTAAAACATTACCAATTTCCTTATAATTCTCAACAACACTCGAAGCACCACTAATCACAGACGTTACAAAACCTTGAGAATCTTTACCAATACTATTAAACATCTGCTCAATCTCATCTTCTAGTTTAGCTATTTGTCCAGGAATAGTTTTAGATTGTTCTTCCATCATGTTGTAGAACAATCCGCCTTGAGATGTTAATTGCTCAAGGACTTTTTCTACTTCTTTAAAACCAACTTTTCCCTCAGAAACCATATCAGCAACAGCAGATTGTGCTATTCCCATATTTTTGGCAATCATAGCAATCATAGGAACCCCAGCCTCCGTAAATTGACGCAAATCATCCCCCATTAAACGACCTTTTGCTCTTACTTGTCCGTAAACTAAAATTAAACGAGACATAGGAACCCCAAGTCCGCTCGAAATATCTCCAAGCATTGAAAGAGTTTCAGTTAGCTTTTCCGCTTCAACTTGGTATGTTAAAAGTTGTTTCGCTCCTTGTGAAACCTCGCTAAATTGCATAGGTGTGTTCTTTGCAAGCTCAACCATTTCTTGCATCAATGCATTTCCTTTTTCACGAGATTGAAGCATGGTATTAAAAGCAATTTCTGTTTGCTCAAATTCTCCGCGAATCTTAACCATTTGAGTGACAAAATCGCGCGCCATATCAATTGTTAGAAACGCTGTAACTCCTTTAGCTAAATCGTTAACAGATATTAATGATTGATTAAAATTCATTTGTAAATGAGCATTAAAATCTGTTACACCTCGATTTGATTGTCGAAGTGCATTTAAAAATTTCTGGTTATCTAAATCTTGGGTAAATCCTATTCTTCCGTTACTTATATCCATTAGCTTTTAAACATTTTAAGAATATCATCTGCATTTTGCTCTGTTATTTTTACTGCTTTTTTTGTTTGAGTACTTGTATTTTCGTCATCGTCGTAATCATAAGAAGGTAAATCTGCCATCAATCGAATTACTTTTGACCAAGGGATTTGATTTTCTAAATAATCAAGTGTCCAACTGAAATGTGCGCAAATGGAAGCTCTCGTTCCGTAAGTGCTTTTCATTCCAGTTACTCTACTTCGTTTGGACTTATCGTCATCTTTATCGATGCTAATCGAGTAGAGTTCATAAAATTTGCTAGATCTTGAGATTTTAAAATTTCATTGATAACATTGAAAAGCATTGCTGGAGTAAGCGAATCAAAAAGAATAGATGATACTCGTTTAAATTCTGATTTTGAATAATCAACACCAAGAACCGCTACCGCAACTATATTAGCCATCAGTTTTGAATTTTTCGCAGCAATTAGCTTCGTTTCATTGAAAATATCAACTTCACTATTCAATTTATCATTATCGATAAATAGTTCGATTTGATATTGACAAAGTCGGTCCAAAGTCGATAATGTACAAGGTTTTATTTCGAACTTTTCTTTTACTTTTTTAGTTACTCTTTTTTCATAGGGAATTAATCCAAAAAAGAACTTTTCTTGAACAATTGCTTTCTTGTTATATTCAACTTCAAACTCGTAAGGAGCTTCAATTAAAGTCTTGATTTCTTCTCTTTGTATATCTTTTTGATCCATATATTTCGATTTATACAAAAATGGTGAAGGGATAAGGATTTAGTATTATAAAATCGAGCGAGATAAGAGTGAGTTAAGAGGAAGAAATAAAAAAAACCACTACTATAAAGAGTGGTTTTTAGTTTTAAAATATTAAATCAATTATCCTGTTGGTAAGTCTGAAACATTACCAGCTAAAACTGATTTCTTACCTTCTCCTGGAGACAAAGGAGTTACTGTAAAGTTCATTGTAATTAAATTACTTTGATTCATTTCACCAGAAAGTACAGCAGAAATAGAAGCTTTTGGAATTTTGAAATACAATCCTTGTTCAGGTTGAATATATAATGCTTTTTCAACTGATTTAGCTTTTCCGTCAAACTCCCATTCTTTTGAAGTTACGTTTACTGATCCGCCAATATAATCAGCCATCATTTTAGGATCTACATTCATTAAATTAAATTTGAATGTAATTTTACCTTGTTTTGTAATTACAACCTTAGGAATTGGATTACCTTCTTCTTTAAATTCTGTTGTTTCACCTTCTTCTTGCTCTAAAGAACCAGAATCTTCGAATACTTCACCAATTTTTGTCATTGTTGAAGTTTCAGGCATTGTTCCATCAGCTGAAACTTCTGCTACCATTACTTTGGCTAAACCAAATGTGTATGTTGCCATAATATCGTTTTTTATAAATTAATAATTAGTTTGTTTTTTGATCGTAAATCCTCCATTGAATGCGAAGATTTACATAATGTTCTTTTCCGTTTTGTTCTTGTATGATTCCTAAGTCTGAAATATAAACTGACTTCCCTATGAATTGATGATTTTCAAATACTTTGCGAACAACTCTCGAAATCTCTTTTAATCTTCTTGAATTTTTAACTCCCAATTCTAAATCAGGTACATAAATATTAATATTCGAAGTTGCTAATTGCGGTTTAAAAACAGTTGTAATTGTGATAGTATTCACGACAATGTCTTCGTTCAGTGAATTTATTGGACGACTATCATTATACAACTTACCTTTTATAGCAGATTTAACTTCATCAATATTTAAAGCTTTAAAAAGCAATTCATTTGCGTCAAAAGTATCGTACATCATTTCATCATTATTTGTTTGATTATTAAATCAGCTACTTGTTTAGCGTAATTCTCAGAAGCTGCTAAAACATTGTAACCACGAGATTCAACCGAATAAGCGTAATTCATTCCTGCTGTAAAAACTAAGACTATTTTAGCTTTACTTGCATTGGAAGCTAATTCACGAGCGAATTGTTTTCCCTCGGATGTTCCAACTGCTTTACCTTCGTAAAATTCTCTGTAAACTTGTCCATTTACGAAAAGTACATAACCAATAGATGATCTTAAGTTTCCTGTTTGGTCCATAAAACCAACACTTTGTTTTGCATGAGAAACTACTCTTTCACCTAAGTATAAATAAGCTTGAATACACTTTTTTAAAGTATCATCAATTATTTTTTGATTTAGCTTATCTAAATCTTTACTCGAAAAATTCGGTCTTATACCCATAATCTATTATGTAATAATCCTTGCGTAAACCTTAGTGCACTACCTTTAATCCTTACGTCCTTACCTTCTGAATCATTTGAAACAATGATAGTTTTTCCTAATTCGATTGGTAAAACAGATTTATCCAAATGAATCACTGAATTAAAAGCAATTGTAATTCCATCAGTTCCAGCAATCACTTTCCCACTTGAATTAACCTGTTCACGACACATAGAAATAAATTTAATTCCGTTTTCATTCGGAATCATTTCGCCTGTTTCTTCATCGTAAATCAAAGAATTATCTTCAATAAATAGATAATGATTGTGTCCTATCCCCATGGTTTAATCGCTGTTACACTTGGTTCATTTTCGTCTAATGGATTAGGTAAATCCAACTTTGTAGCTAATCGACCTAACATCATTCGAATTGCATTCCAATTCCATTTAACTGTCATATCGCCTTCTGATACACTTTCATACATCGGAATCCAAGAACAAAAAGAATCATACAAAGCTTTTTCGCAGTCTTTCAATATCAATTGTGCGTCTGGATCTAAAGTTGGATTTTCAGCAAATAGAATAATGATATCATTTGCATTAGCTCCTACTCTCGACATTACGCTTTGTATGTATTCTTTATTTGTCATGATTAAGCTTCTGAGATTAGTTTACGTTCTAATAAAGAAGCAATTCGAGATTCTTCAAAATCAGCAGGAATAACTTCGTTCACTTCGTAAATCTTTGATTCGTTATTTTGATCACGGAAACGAGAAATCACTTTGTAAGATTTAGGTTTTTCTAAAACTTTGTACAATTCATCTAATTCCGATTGCTCAATTTTTGAACCTACTTCGATATTTCTCTCAGCTAGCAATTCCGCTAACTGAGAGTTTTTTTCTACTAATGTTTTAGTGACTGTTACTTTAGCCATAACTATCCAACTGGTAAAACTTTATCTACAATCTCTTTATTCCAAGTAGTATTATTTACTTGCATAAGAGTTGATCTACCTGCTAAATCCCAAACAGGGAATGCATTTGCAATACCTTGAGTAACCTCTTTTACAGGATTCTCTTCCGACCATTTTTTGATTAAAGTATGAGAACGTAAAACTTTTAAAGCTTTAGAGTTCTTCAAGTTCATATCAATTGGTTTTTTGTAAAGAGTTCTTCCTAAAACTTTAGCTTCTGATAACATTACAACATCATCCTCGAATGGATTACCTGTTACACGATCTCCGTTTTTATCTTCAAGAGTAATATCTTGGTCGATAATCACGATTTGGATTCCATTTAACCCCACTGCTTTCGCAAAATAAGAGTTCACTCCAGCTAAATCAGGCTCTTGAGCTGCACCAATCAAATTTGTAACATAAGAAGCAGAATTTTTGACAATTTGCTCTTGTCTTACAATCTTTGACAAAGTTGTAGGATTCATAAAAGCATATTTATAAGAAGCTCCGAAAGATTTTCCTACTTTAATTGCTTTCTTAAAATCTGAAACGATATCAGCATCTGTTCCATCCCAAGATTTTGAAACGCCTACTTTTTGTGTTGTTGGAATTTCATAATCCAATGGCATAGCTTGTTTAACGCCTTGTGACGTTTCTTGATTCATTACTAAACCACCTAGCGAGATTTGACGCAATGCCATCCATTCAATTTTTGAAGCAATACCCGTCCAACAAAACTCAGTATCTTCTGCCCAAAACTCAATTAAAGCAGTCATATCTCTATTTTGAGAGAACATTGCAACAGCAATATCATATTCAGTTAATTCGTTTTCTTCTAACTCGCGAGAAATAGCAATTTTTGGAATTGATCCTGCTATTTTTTCGATAGCATCACGAACTTTCTTTGGAATAGTTGAACCTCTAGCAACTAAATCTGCTGCGATTTTCAATCCAACTTGTGATTCTAACGTTGTAAACGTTAACTTATAAGTTTCTTTTACAGGAAACAAAGTTGGATAGTAAAAAGGCTTTAAATCGTACGTATTTACTACGGCTTGTACATCACTTTCTACTAAGCCAATCATTAATGATTCGTTCATTTTCTTGTTTTATATATTAAACATAAACTAATGTTGGAGCAGTTGCTTTTTGCTCAGTTGTTAATCCAGGGCAATTTGATTCTTGGATAACCGCAATAACCCACGCACTTACAAAAACATTTCCTTTATCAGAAACGTTTTTCTCTTCACCGCAAACTGCAATTACAACTTTTGACTCTCCAATAACATCTCCTTTTACTACAGCTTTAGAAAAACCTTTATCTAAAGTCAAAGTATCAAAGTCTGTTTTTGATTTATCAATTGCAGTGATTTTAGCACCCAAAATTGTCATTCCTACTTTTAAATGAGAACCTTTTAAAACATCAATTGATGTCGCAGAGGTATCTGCTGCTTTAGAAATAACTGCATTTCCTACTACTTCATAAAGCCCACCTTTTCCTTTTGCAAGTGGTGCACCTTCTAAAAGACGTTCATCTTCTAATGTCGTAGGATCAATTGCAACTCCTCCAGGAATATCAGCTACTTTATGTAAAATACATCTTGTCGGCTTACGCCCTTTAGATCTTGAAATTTGTAATTCTGACATAATTAAATTTCTTTACCACCTAATCCATCATCAGTTGTTGCAGTAGATTTTGTAATAAAATCTTTTACTGAACTTGATACACCATCGGGAGCTTTTTCTCCGAATGAAGGCTGATGATTAGTTAAGCCTTGATTAATAAATGATTGATTTGATGTTGTTACATCTGTTTGAATTTCCGCCAAGTATTCCGCAAATTCTTCGTCATTTTCAAAAGACATACGAGGGAAATTCTTTGAAATTGTATTTTTCAAAGTTTCGTCTTTTACATCTTTTAAAATGTCATTGATTTGAGAAAGCCTTGTTTCTGTAGTCTTACCAGCTTTGATAGAGTTGATTTCTTGCAATAATGGAGCTGTTGCTTTTTCAATAGCATTCGCAACGATTGAAGCAATATCTGCAGGATCAGAATTTCCTCCTTCTTCCTTTTTTGGTTCTGGATCTCCTTCTCCTTCACCACCTTTACTTTTGCCAGCATTTTCTAAAGCTGTTTTTGTCGCTTTAGCAATTTCAGAATCTACTTCCGAACGTAATTCTTTTTGAAATTCAGTAACCTGTTCGTCTGTTAACTTTTCGACAAGTGCCTGTGCTTCTTCTTCTGTTGTGATTTGTAACGAATAAGCTGTTGCTAATCGCGCCAAAACATCTTTTCGAACGCCTTTACTTAGAAATCTAGTATTAAGTAATTCAAGTAATTTTTGTTTCATTATAATGAGATTTTAATTTCAAATCGATTAAAACAAAAATATTGAACAATTTTCGCTTAAGTAGCGTATTTTTTAACGAGATAAGAGCGAGTTATGGGAAAGAAAATTGAATTAAATTTGTATAATAGTAAATATATACTTACTTTTGAGCATGAATTTTAAAGAGATAAAAAAAATATACAATTTAACTAATGAAAAGATGGCTGATATTTTTGGAATTAAATCAGCTGATGCTTTCAAGAATTCATCTGCAAAAAAGAGATATGAAGAAGCAGTAGTTAAGTTGTATGAAATTTTTAAAGAGAAGTAATTATGGAGAACACAAATATCATTTTGGCGAACGAGTTGAGAATTGGGAATTACTTATATAGAAAAGTTTATAATCCAATACCTAATAAAGAAGATTATTATTTTGACAAAGTTAAAGTAGAGGGCATTTTAAAAGATTGTGTTTATTTTATTATAAATAACAAAAAACAAATATTTAAATCAAATAATTTAAAACCAATCCCACTAACCGAACAAAGATTGATTGAGTTTGGTTTTGAATTTAATTGCTATAGTGGTGATGATAAATTATTAAATTTTAATAATTTTCAAATTAATATTAATGGTTATGATAATTCAATTATATCTTATAATGGAAATCGTATTTATAATGTTCACCAACTGCAAAACTTATATTTCGCATTAACAAGAGAAGAATTAATATTTCATAATACATCAATCACGTGTCAAAAAGAAACAAAATATTTTAATACTGGGAATTATACCGATTGGACACCTATGCCAGACGAAGTATAATTTAATATTTTACGTCTTCACGTAAAAACAATCAATTTTCATTAGCTACCTTTACTTTAATGAAAATCACAGGTCAAAAAGAAATTATTCCTCAACTTTTTTATGAATTAAGTTTAGATCGGCTAGTTCCATCTGATAACTTTTATCGCCAAGTAAATCAAGTGTTTTAGCCCAAGTTATTTATTTAAAACAAGGGAAGAACTACGCTTCTACAAAATCACTCCTTCACTCCTTAAAAAGAGAGTTTTTAAGCAAACCTAATTTTACATTAATATATTTTTCTAAAAATAAACCTCGCTTAAAAAGGCTTAAACGAGGTCATATATTCTGTTTTTACTGTAAATTGGAGTTATGCAACAGTTACGTATGTTAGGTGCAATGCTATACGCACCAACGAGCGAAATCAATTTCAGAAGTAGATTTAACAATATTAGCCACTTCTATTGCTTCTTCTTTCTCATACATTCCAGCAGCAACACAGCATATAAACCAATAATGCAAACTATCTTCGGTTGAGTGTGCAGCTTCATCGTCTAATGCGATGCTTCTAATGTCTGCAACTTCTTTAATTGCCATTTCTTTTGTAAGTTTTTCTAAATTTTCCATTTTATAAAGTTTTGTAATTAGAACTGCACCTAACATCGGTGCTTGTTGCACAACACTAAATATAGCAATTTTTCATATCTTGTAGTATGCAAGGTCAAAAAGAAATTATAAATGCAGTTTTAGAAGCTTTGGATACTTCGTCGATTGGAATAGGAATTAAAGAACGTTATTCAATTTCAAAGAATAACGACGGTTATAATTTTTCTCTAAAATTCCATTTGAAAGAAGGTCAAAAAACAAATGAAACTGATTATTTTTGGCTTGGATGGGTATCAAATCAATATTATTAAAAGAAAATATGAGTAAACTTGAAATTAACGGAAAATTCAAAGAAGATTTTGTTTTAAATTGGATAATGAGATAAAAAAAAGCGAAACCAATTAAGATTTCGCAAGCACACTAAACTCTCCTGCAGGAGCGAAATAAATTCCTTTATTTTCCATTTCAATCACAAATGTAGTAGGTTTACCTGTTGGATAAGTAATTCTAACTAATTTACCTACATTTTTAGTATGTCTATGTATTAATTTATCTCCTATTTCCATATTGATAAAATTAGTAATTTTTAAACAAACTCCTTAACCCAATAAGGAACCGTCTTATACCCCTTATAAATGTCTGCTTTTTCTTTAAGATGATTCTTGAAATTAGCAGGCATTTCTTTTATCTCAGTAGTTTGAAAATTACCTAAATGCGAATAAGAAGGCTTTACAGCTCCTTTTAATTCATCGGTAAACACTTCGATTGGTTTAAGTATTGGGATTTGGTAACAGCGACAATTCGGATGCCAACCTGTAAATAAAAACCACTTTGGATAACTGTCAGCTAACGGACCACAAACCCCGCAATCAAAAACATTATTCGAACGTTTAATTTCGAAACCAACAACAAAGTCCATTGACTTCCAACGTTGATTTTCTGATTCTTTGTAAAAAGTATTGATTTCTGAACTTGCCAGCCTTAAAGCATTTTTATGAGCTGAACGATAAACACCTTGCCCTGGATTATAAGCTGCAGCATTTTTACTTAGATGTAATTGTCCTTTAACATCGCGAACTCTTCTAAAAAGCTTTGCAGGTTCGTTAAGATATTGTTTAATATCTCTTGCTAAAACTTGAGCAGAATCTCCATTTTTTAAAGCTATTTCTAGCGAATCAATGATGTTTGTTTCAAAGTTTTTAGAATACTTCCAAACTCTATCAGATAACTTGAATTGATTTAATCTTGATTTACGTGCTTGCATATAATTATCAAGATTATTATTTCGGAAAATATCTTGAGTAGCTTTATTTAGTTTATTAATATCAAAATAAGTTTCAACGAATCTTGTTGCGGTTCCTTGCGCTAGCATCCATTGTTCTTTTGTTGCAGAATTGATTTTATTTTCTAAATCGAATGAAAGTTGTTTCGTTAACTTTTCAATTTCCTTTTTTAACTGAGGAGTTAAAGAGTCTAAATCAATATTTTCATTCAATTGATACAACGAAATTACCTTCGAAATGTATTTTTGAAATAATCTTTCGATTTGTTGCAAGTTTTTACCTGCTGCAATTCTTGCAAGTTTTTCGTCTTGGATTATGAATTCTTCGATTGACATTTATTTATTCTTTTCCAAATTTCATTAAAAATATACTCAGTCAAATACGCTTGAGTTTCGTCATTACTCGTATCTAATTTTACTCCTTTGAACTCAAATATACGATTGACAATATGCACTACTTCATGAGTGATTAATGCAGGGTGTAAATTCGTTTCTTGAAATGTTACATAAATTACTTTATTTTCTGTTGTGCAAACATAAGCTTGACCATCTTCTTTTGGGATTTCGTCAACAATAAACAAATGAAAGTAATGATCGTAAATTGGAACGTAAATTCTATTTTTTAAAAGTGTTTTCATTTGATAGCAGGTTGATTGTTCATCTTTTTAATTAATCTTTGAGTTTTCGCTCTTTGATCAATAATTATATTAATGCAAGCTTGACATTGTTTTTTACAAGGATCAGGAAATAAAATATCTTGTTTTTGTTTTTCTGTTAATGGTAAAGATTGAAGTTCATGATTTACTTCATTCCACTCATCAATCGAAAAATCTTCATGTCCAGAATGATGTTGACAATAGAAGTTTGTATCTGATTTCATTTGATGGCTATTTGACTTCGCTATATGTTTTATGAAAAATATCGGGCTTACATGGATAAAATTCTCCTTCAATTCCTTTAATGATAAAATCACCTGTATTAGCTACCATAACACCTTCTAACGTTGGAATTCTTAAACCTCCATCTAATCCTTTTTTGATTAATCCGTTAGACCATTCAATTATTTCTTCTTGACTTTTAGTATTATATTCAAGCTCTTTCGCTTCAATAATAACTGGCTTTTTAATGTATTTCTTCATGTTACATTTTTTAAGTTTTTATAACACATTTTTGAAATGTGTTACATTTTGCTATTTAATTATCATATCGAGGATCTCCTCGAAATGGTCAACTGTTCGGAATTTCCTAACAGTTCATCTTAACACTTAATCTTAATCATCTTGGTACATTTTTAGACGAACTTAGATGTTGCTTAGACGAACTCAATTCTTGCTTACTTTTATAAATCCCTCTGTTTAAGCTAAAAACAACGTCTAAATTCATCTTGCTTAGTGTTTATTTTTAGATAAACTTATTTGATATAATTCCCTAATATTAAATCAAAAGGATTGTCGTAAATAATATCTTCTTTCATATTTTCTTTTTTAATTCTATTTTTTTTTACCATTGTCAAAATAAGTATTCTACAACCTGCTTATTTGTACACTTTTTGTAGGAATAAGCAGATTTGTAAGGTTTTTATTTCTTATTCGCTCGCTGGATTAAAATAATCCACGTTATTTAATTCCTTTTCCTCCTGCTTAATCTTCTCGTAATCCTCAGTATCTTGACCCTGCCAATTCTTAACCGACTTCTCGTGAGATTCTAAAGGTTTGTTTCCGTTTTTAAGTAAAGCGATTTCGACCTGTTCTTTTTCGTTTTCAACCATAAAAGGAACAATCTCTGGCTCGATAACAAGATTGTCAATTGCAGTTTTCCAAGCTGGATTTAATGTTGCAAGAATTTTTTTAATAATATTGATTCGACGCTGCAAATACTCATCATAGATTTCTCGTTTCTCCATTACTTTCAAATGCGCATCAAGGAATAACATTTTTAAAGCAGTTCCAGAAAGAGCACCTAAAGATTTTACTTCATCGAATGAAATATTAGGAGTTTGAGAGAACAATTGAATATTCTTAACAAGATTATCGATTTCAAGTTTAATTGAGTCTGTGGCTTGATCCCATGATAAATAACTCATATCAGATTCTTTGTCAAGCTCAACTCCTCCTCCTGGTCCTTTGTTCAAGTAATTTTTAAGTTTACCAATTACTTTAAGAATTGGATAAGCATTTCGATCATTCACTTCTCCATGATCAGAAACCAATACTTCAATCCTTTCGATTAAATCTTGTACATCATACCAAGAAACATTTTCCTGTTCTCCAAAGACAGCAGGAATCTTTTCTAGTACTTGCTTTTTAGGATAACCATCTACAAGCTCCCATTCTTTTAAATTCTCGAATAAATAAGTAAAATTTTGCGTGTAAACTTCAAAATACTCAACCTCTTTTCCTTCAATCTTTTTTATGTAATTACGAGAGAAACAAATCATATCATCAAAGTCATCTTTACACGGATATAGTTGACTACTATTTTTTAAAGACAATAACATTGCTTTGATTTTCATCTTAGTTTTAAATCCGTAAGAATCATGTTCTTCGCCTTCTTTCAAATACCAAAGCTCACCTCCTTCTGTATAAGAACCTATTGATTCAGCTAGTTTGCGATTGAATGAAGGTTCCTTGATGTCGTGTAAAATTCTTTCAATTGCCTTTAAAACAGCTTTCTCTGTTTCATCATTTGGATTAGCTCTTAAAATCGGTTGATTACCGAAAATCATAGCTTTTTCTTTTCGAACAATCCATTTTTGATAAGCTAATGCAATAGAAATAACATCTTTGTTTTTATCTTTTTCATCCTTATCCTTAGGCCGTCTAAGAATAGGATTCATTATATCATGCTGCTTTGGATCTAATTCCTTTTTAGCTTTTTCAATGATTTTTGTTTTATCTTTATCTTGTTTTAAGGCATCGATTATCTTTTGTATTTTTGAGCCTTCGGGTATTTTTAAAAGTTTACATAGTTCGTTCATTTATTTTTTTAAAATCGTTTGCGATAAAAGTTTGGAGGAATAACAGAAGTTCTTTCTTTTGGATAGTCTATTAATCTAAATTCGGCAGAAGCGACAGAATCAATTAATTCTTTCATAGAATCGTTTGTACATTCTAAATAGTTTACAAATTTTTCTACATTTTCTTTCACTTCGACAAGTGATAAATTACAAGCTGTTGCAATTTTTTCAATTTCTTCAGTTAATCCTCTTTTTGAATCTTCACTTCCAACGATAATTACATTCTTATTTTCCATGGTTTTGTTTTTAAAAGTTCAATCTTGATAGTATATCTTCGGTTTCTTCGATACTGCTTTCTCCTCTCCTTTCAACCGTTCCTGTCAAAGCATCTTCCGCGTCATCAAATTCGTTTTTACCTACTTTCATGTAAGTTGTAATATGAGTGTGAAAAGTTGGCCATAATTTATCCCAACCAACAGGAAAGAAAGTTAAATTCATTACTTCATTTGATCGGGTGAATATTCGTACATTCTTATTTAAACTTTGATGAAAATCATCAACATACGTTTCATTATTACCCATTTCTCGCATCTGTTTTTCAACATTACGAGCAAAACCACGACCTCCGTTATTAGATTCAATTACTGCTTCTTCAATAGCGTGCATAGTTAAAGATTCAGCAGTTTTCGGCTCGGTGTACTCCATTGGTTTTTGAGTGTATAAAACATCTAAAATGTAATTTCCGTGCGGTTGTTCTTCGTATGAAATTGCACATAAATAATCTTTCCCTTCATCAGCTGTATCAATATAAGCTTTACGGATTGCAGATTTTGAATAAGGAATAGTTTCGTAAGTTTTAAATTCACGATCATACATTAATCCTTCTAATGGTTTAGGATTCTGCATATATTGAGTTTCGAAGACAAATGAATTCTTTTCTTTTTCCTTTCTTAATTCAGCTAAAGTGTGTTTAAATTCCCAAAGCGCAACTTCTTCACCTTCTTCATTTGTGTAAATACAAGGAAGTTCTAAAACCTCCCAATCCTCACCTTCTTCACGAATTAATTTACCGCATAAATCATCAACGTGCAATCGTTGCATAATGATGATAATTGGTGTATTTCTTGAATTGACACGGTTTTTAATTGTCGTATCAAATTTGTTATTTACCTTATTTCGAATTGTTGCAGATGTTGCATCATCAGGTTTAATAGGGTCGTCAATGATAATAGCTCCACCGAATTCAGTTCCGTCAACAGCTAATAAATCATCTAAGGCCTTTTCAAACTCTTCTTCTTCTTTTTTTTCGTCAACTAAACCAGCTCCAAACCCTGTTACTTGCCCACTTGATGAGGTTGCATAAAGCCCTCCTCCTTCGGTTGTATACCAATGCTTTTTACCTCTGTTAGCTAGTCTTGTTTCAAAAAGTGCTTTATATTGTGGTAATTCTATAACATTACGCACGCCTTCTGAGTTGTCAATTGCTAATCCATCTGAATACGATAAATGAATGAACTTTGCTTTTGGATTTAATCCTAAACCCATTGCAATAAAGTTTTTTACAGCTAATTCGGTATTATGAGTAACAATCAAATCTCTACCTGCACAAAACAAACTATCTTTTGCATCTACAGTAAAACAAACTGTTTCACGATCTTCAACTTTAGTTATTGATTTTATAAATCTTTTTGTAAAATGTCTTCTAGTTAAAGGTTTCCAAAATTTCTTTTTTCTTTCTAAATGAAAAGGACAATCTTTTATTTTAAAGAATAATGAATTTCTATATTCTTTATAAATCCCTCCTAATGAACAAATCAATTCTTTTACGTTTTGTAATAAAACTTCGTTAGTTGAACAAAAACTTACTTGATTATTTTTTCTATTAACAGTTCCATCAGTATCACATAAACCCCTTAAAAGTTCTAATCTTTGTTTATGACTAGATAATAAATATTTCAAAGGAATATGTTTATTTTTATGAAGATTTAGCTGTTTAAGTTTTGAAATAAAATTATTTCTTAAGCCATAAGTAATTGCCTTTCCTGAATTTTGATGCGTTCTAACAACAGTATTATATGATTCAAATTTTGAAATAATTTCTTCGTCCATAGTTGTAATAGAAGCAGTATGTGAATGACCATCACCTAACCAACATCCTAATAGATATGGATCAATTTCTAAATCATTTCTATCGTCGATTTCCAAACTCTGAACATTTGGAATATGCCATAATTTATGCCCATCGTTTGCATATAATTTTCCAATCAAATCTTTCGTTTTTCTAATTTGTTGGAAAGTAAATTTATCTTTCCTTGATAAGTCTTTATGATTTAAACTCCATAAATGCTCACTACATGTTATTAAATACGTATCATCACTAAACTCTACTTTATAAGCATTTGTTATTCCTTGAGGATAAACACCTATAATTTTTGTTGGTTTTCCATCACTTCCAAAAACATAATCTCCAATCGTTAATTCATTTGCTTTTTTCCAACCATCAATAGTAAGCATATCTGTATTACAATCAATAGCTTTCCCATAACGAGGCGCCACATTGATAATAAGACGTTTAACCTCTCCTTTTAATACTCGATTTAAAACATCTGATATTTTTTCGTGATGAGATCCAACAATAAACTTTCGATTTTGATTATGTTTGAAAAAATAGCGTGTAAAATTTAAGGTACTGGAAAGTACCCAAGTTTTTAATACATCAATATCTCGTATGTCAGAATTCTTAATAGTCATTTTCTAAACTATTGTAAAGTTCTTGAGCTTCTTTCTTTGTTAGAATGCGAGCTGGAGTAGTAATTGTTTCACCGTTGGATGTGTGGTCTTTTTTATCTGTTAGTCCTAAATCACGCGCTATTATATTAGCGTTAAAAGCTCCAATAACAGCACCTTCGAATTTTTGAGTAAATATAATTTCGCGCACACGTGTAATGACTGTAGAAAAATCTTCTGACAAAATATCTTCTTTATCAATTAAAGATTTCTCAAATTGCTCTAAATATCTTTCGTTACATCCCAAATAAATACACAACCCTTTAATAGTATAAGGTCTTGCAGTTGGGATTTCCATTAAAGGATTTATAGCTCCTTTCATTACTTTATCTAAATCTGCACCTTCTTCTTTTGCGAACTGCATTAATTCCAATATATCTATACTAGAATTACCTTTCTTTTGCTCTAATTTAACCCAAGGATTATCATCACACCATTGAAAGTATTCGCAAGTAGCTTCCCATAATAACTCAGGAGTTGTAAATAATTTATCTCTCCCATGTTTTGATCTTTGCTGCCAAAACTTATTACCAATCATCCAAGGAGCTTTTGATTTCTCTTTTCGTTCTTTCTCAACATCATCAGCCAAATCATTAATAGATTTATCCAAACCAAGAAATCCCTCAGCTTGACTAAGAGTAATAGACTTTACATTAGTTAAATCATTCGGAAGCTTAACCTTTTCTCTACCAAGAATAACCCAAAGTAAACCTTTGGAATCCTTCTTGATTTTTATATCAGATGATTTCCATTCTTTTACGATTTGTGATTTACTTTGTTTTGCCATTGGTTAAACTTTATCAATTACTTGGTTATTTGTGATTATTTGCATCACGTCATTATAGTTTCTGCGATACTCTGGAGTGAATTTAAAAAGATCGTCGTGCTTTTCGACAATGAGTTCAATCGTTTTAATTGCTTTGTTTATTTTTTTAGAAATAAGTTTCTTTTCGATTTTATATGAAAAACAAATAGTAACATAGATTGCTCTAGCATAAAATAAATGAGTTCTCCTGTCATTTAAAGCATAATCTTGAAGGTTTAATCCTGTAACAATATTGATTGCTTTTTCAATTTCTTCAAAGATTAATTGAGTTGAGGTTTTTGGAGCAGAATCAGCATATTCGATTTTATATTTTTTTTGTTCAGCTCTAAATTTTAAAACAATAAGCTCTTCATCATTTATCCAATCATTTGGAAGAAATAGATATTGTTCATTTTCTAAAATCTCAATCCTTTTTGAAAGGTCCGGGATTAAAGATGTTTGAACATTCTTTGAGTTAAATCTATTTACTTTTTGATCCATGAATAAAAATAAAAAAGGCAGTAAATAGCGCTTTGCTACTTACTGCCTAATTATTAGCGCCTTTGTTTATAATAAAATTTAAAATTCATTTTTAAATAAAAGACTGATTACTAAACTTCATCAGTCTTTAAATACCCGAAACATTTCCTTAACAGAAATAGTGGAAAAGAAAGGGCTCGAACCTTTGACCTCTTGATTCATCATCTAAGCACTCTACCTACTGAGCTACTTTCCCAACCAACAAAACACAAAGAAATATATGTAAAAAATTCACCTTCCAAATATTAAAAGCATCGCGTCTCGTTGCTCTTGGTTTGTTCTTTTTTTGATTCCTGTAATGAGTGAAAAATCCTTGTTATCTCTTTTTTTAGTGGTTGGTTTTACCTTAAAATGAGTTAAGTTTAGATATTCGCACATCTCAACAATCTTATAAGCTACTTCATGATTTCGTCCTGTTCGATTTCCTATATTTGCATTTATAGAAGCTGAACCTTTTCTAAGTTTATGCCAGTTAGATTTATTTAAAAATCCACATTCGACATAAACTTTGACTTTCTCAGTTCCAAAATCATTTTTTAATGATTGTAGCTTATCATAAAGATCAAAGAACGTAAGGTTTGCTAACTCGTAATTTTTATTGTGAATTAATGCAAAACCATTTTTCTCAACGTCTGGATCTATTCCGACTAAAATCATATAAAAAACCTCCTATTTTCATAAGAGGTTTAAAAATCAAGTTCAATTGATGTTAGCCACAAAACCCCTTTCGTTGAATATTGATTCAAATATGAGGTAAGTCTCTGTATTAAAAAAGAATAATCGTATAAAAAACATGTTTTTTTGGTGAAATTTCTGTTTTTGTTTACGGGTGTGTTGTATAGTGTACAAGGGTGTAAATTTTATGATGTTTTTGCGCTGAATTTATATTTTATTTCTTTTTGCAATTTGTTGAATTCTACCTTTCTTTTATGACTTAAATTATTTTTATTCCCAATCGTTAACTCTACCAATTCCTGTGTTTCTGTGCAATATGTTGCCTTTACGTTAAACATTTTCATATCTAGAATTATATAAATCGTTTGCTTTTTTGATTGCTTTTTTAATCGCTTGGTGTCTATTATTTTGAAATGATGTTACTTTATGATTTTCATTTGTATTTACAATACAAAGGAATCTGTTACCTAAAAAACTTGAATAATGAATCTCGATATAAATCCCAACACTATCAAAAAAATCAATTATTAAGGCGTTTTGTAGCACTTCTTCTGATATTAATTCTAATTCTTTTGGTGTTAACGTTTTACCTTCTCTGTTTTTGTACCACTCCCAAAACTTTTCTTTACATTTTCCTGTTAAAATCATAATCCTATTTGTTTTTTAGCAGTTTCGGTTAGTGTTAAATCGTAATCAATTAAGTCCTCAATTTTTTTATAAGGATTAAAAAACCATTGATCTTTATTTTCATGACCTATTACTTCATTGGTTTCTGAAATAATTAAAAAATCATTTTGAAGATTATTTGTAATATTTGAAACTTTTATCTCAAACCCTTCGAATAACACTCTATTTTTAGCTTGTTGGTATAAATGAACTCCTAAATAATTATCATCAGCAATATTTTTACTGATTGGATTATTATTTTCATCGCAAGGAACAAACATTCCAAGTTTTGAAGGTTGTTTTAAGAATTGGGCGTAGTTAACAACTCTATGGATTAACTTACTTTGATTTTTTTCGTAAAGCAATTCTGTTTGCTCCAAAACAAAATCTGTCATGCTGATTAGTTTCATACTACCTCTTTTAATTGATTATTAATTCGTTCCGTATTTTCTATTAAAAAGTTAACACAATGCTTTGTAGAATTAATTTTATCGTGTTTCATTAACTCTACAAATCCCATTAAATCGATATATTCATCAATGTTAAGAGTTGACAAAAGATTGACTAATCTTCGTGTTGATTCTTCTGCATAAATGAATCTATTTTGATTCGCTTCATAATGCTGATTATACACTTTCTCTTGCAATTCTTCAATCATTGAAATATTTTGCTTTCCAATGTTTTTAAACCTTTGATTCCAGACTTCTTTCTTATCTGCGATTTCGTCAAACTTTTCAAGTATTACTTGATTTAAGATTGCGATTGTTGTTAATTTTGCATTTAAAACTTCTTGTTTTTGAAACGGCTTTACGACTAATTTACTCATTATATTTTTCGATTTTTTTTTACTCTCCATTTAAAATTCTCCTTGCTTCATTCTCCCTTACTCTTCTTTGTTTTAATTTTGAATAATTTCGAACTTCTGCTATTATTTCTGCACAGGATTTCCCTTGCTGTTTTACTATGAAAATAGGCTTATGTTTTGATCCAATATTAGCTACATAACCAAGTTTAACTACTATGTTTAAGTAGAATTTACAGAATAAAAACTTTTCTTCAACTTTGTAAATTCGAGTTTCAGGATTCTGTTTTATATATTCAAAAATCAACTCCAATTTTTCAGGAAGATCTTTGTTTTTCATTACTTTTTGTTGATTAGATACTTCAACTTTTATCAGCTCGTTTTCTTCCTTAAAAAACGTTTTGTAAAATTCATCTCGCTTTCTTGCAAATTCCTTTACTCCTAAGGAATTAACACATTCAGTTCGGCTGTTAAAACCTAACCTTTTCGACATTTCTATTTGAGCACGCTCTTTAAATTCTCCTGGATAATTCATTTTTTAAAAGTTTAGTTTTAATTGCAAATCTTCACTAACTAATTGATTAGTTTTTACTCTGATTAAATCAAGAAAAACATTATCTGTACACCAATGACCACATTCAAAAACGAGTACTGAAAATCTCTTTTCTTTAAGCTTGAATCTCTGTTTTGAATTCGTATATTGATAAAATTCTCCTATGTAAAAATTCATCTTATCTGCTTTTTTAGGTTCAACAAAATACAATACCACTTCACCCAATCTTCTTTGAGTTCACCTGTGGTAATGCTTCGAATATTATTTGATTTTGTTAGGTAGGATTTAAACGATTTGAAGTAGTTTTCTGAATCTTTAACGATTGTTCCAGATTCAAGTCTAAATCCTTGTTTTGGTCTTTTGTTGTAGAGAGTTTTTATGAGGTCGATTACTAAGTTAATCAATTCCTCATTTGTTTTTTCGGTGAGATCATCAATTTGGTTAAGTTCCATTTTGTATAATTGTTTTATTTAACCAATTACAAACTATTACATTACACACTCTTTGATGAGCCTTTACTTTAAGTGTTTCGTTAAATTCTCGGATGATTTTTTTTGCACTTAACGGATCTTTTTCTTCTGCTAATTTTAACTCTTTTTCATTTTTCAATTTCATTTCTTCTTTTTCAAGGAGTGAATAATACTGAATTTTGTTAGGTTTAAATTGATTTGGGACACTTTTAATCAAAAGATGAGCGTTTATATGTCTGTGAGATTTTCCTTCTCTTATTTCGTTTAAAATCGTTTCCCGATATTCTTGCTCGATTTTTTCTTCGTCAATTTTGTTTTCAATTTGGTGAGAAGCTGGTTTTCGTGAAAGGTTATGCTCTATTGCTTTTTTTTGCTTCCACTTGCAGTATTTACCTAGAATTTCAGCGATAAGCTCCGAATTTACAAGTTGATAATGTTCAGATTTCTGTTCAAACATTCCGTACCTATTCATTTTCAAAGCAATTTGAATTTCTTGAACAGAAATCATCCAAAATCTCATGTAAATCATTTCGGAAATATCATCTAACAACTCTCCTTGTGGCATATTTTCATCTTTGACACCTCTCAACGTAGCATCAGCACAAACAAAACTTTCAATTGCATTTATAACATCGATTTTCCTACATTCTTTGATGATTGGAAATTCATATGTCTGTTTCAAAAGTTCTAGCGGACTCCATTTCGCGTTGTCTTCTACGACTTTCAAGGTAGCTTTCTGTTTTGGTAACATTGACTCTTCCGACAATGATATCATCTGATTCTGACTTTGCATTTCCATTTTGAGTTTTAGTTTGATTTATTTTTTTAAGCTTATCAATCCAATCGTCTTGATCCCATTCGAAAGAAAAATTTTGAAACCTATGAACTTTTTCACCTGTTTGATTTTTGTAATCCATGTAAGCTTTAGTTTGCTTTCTGAATTCCTCAAAATCTTTTTCACGTGCTATCGAAATCATTCTTCCGATTACTTTCATTTGCAACAATTCTGATTTTTGAGAAAAGAACTCACAAACATTTTTGAAGAATTGAGAATCTCTTAATTCAGTCGTGAAACCTTTTGGTAATTCTTTTTCTTTTTTTTCGCAATTTTTTTCTTTTTCTTCTTCGAGGTTTTTAGAAGTTTTAGAATTTGAATTTTCTTCCTCGTTTAAATTTTCAGACACACACCCCAAATCTTTTTTTTGTGTGTTTTTTTTTACTTCTTCGTTAGAAGAAGTTATTACTTTACTTTTATTTACTTTACTTTGTGTACTAAATTCCGAATTAACTAGATTATATTTTGAAATATTGAATTTTCTTTTCGCTGTTAAGCATATTAATTTATATCTTTCTTGTATTCCTTTTGATGATAAAATATTATGTTTATTGTAAAGTTCTTCTGAAAAAAGATGATTCTTTAAACAAAATTTTAAAACTTCATTTACATACTCTTCTTTAGAACCTGTAGCTTCCGAAACAATAAAAGGTAGTTCACTGTCCCATTTGATAAAATATCCTTCTTTATATATTTTACATAGCATGTAAGTGTAAATAGATATTGACTTTGAGCCTAGATATTTAATAAGCTTTCTAATTTTTATATCTTCAAAAAAATCAATATCAAGAGGAAAGTAATCTAGTCCTACTTTTTTTGGTCTAGCCATAACACTAATTTTGTTTAATCAGCTCCTTTAATTTCTCGCAAGCCCTGTTTTTGATTATGATGCGTTCGTTGACGTTACAGCCTGTAAAGATTTCACCAAAACAATGATCGCCTGTTTTAGTTTGGACGATGATGTTAAACTGCATAGGACTTTCGTGATAGTTTACAATTTTATATCCTTTAGCTTGTACTTGTTGTTTTAATTGTTCGATATCTGCTATCATAGTAGTATGTATTTGATTAGTTTAAAATAAAGTGCTACAATAAGCACTGCGATAATTGTTGAAGAAAAAAGAAGCCAAAACAGCTTCTTATCTTCTTTTTCGTATTTAGTCATAGATTAGTAAATTGGTGGCTTTGTTTTTTCGATTGGTTGGTAGTGGGTGATTTCGTTAATATATTTTAATCTACTTAACTCTTGTGGACTTCTTTTTTTTATAACTCCTTCTATATAATTTTTTCCATTATAAAAACAAGTCCTACATTCAATAACTTCTTTCGGCAAATCCTCTTCACTTTCTATACAAATCCAACCATTATTGTTTTCGATTCCATGAAGTGATTTAGGTCTATAACAATCTATATCATGTAAAATATCCATTTGTATGCAATCTAATAGAGTTCCATTATTGTTAGTTATTTCATTATAATGCAACCAACCATTATTGTTTATAGCTGAAAACTTTGCTGAATCTCGCAATTGATTCCAATATTCACCATACGCTTGTTTAATTGCTTTACATTTAGCAATAATATTTTTTGCTTCTTTAACAAATTCTTTAGCTGGAATAATCTTTTTTTTCATCACGCTTCCGAATTAAAATAAACCTTGTAATAAAACATCTTCTTATCATCATCGAAACCTCTTTCAAGATTATCGGTAGCACAATCAGAATTAAGTAAATCAATATTGATTTTTGCTCCTGTATCCAATTTGATCTCTGATTTGATTTTCTTTGCTTGAGTGATTAATACTCCAGGATCAACTTCGAATTCTTTATCAAGCTTTATATCTCTTTGATGCAGATATTGATTGAAATCATTTTTGTACTCTCCTAAAGTTTCGTCAACGATTTCAATGTTTACAAATTCGTGGTTCGACAATAAATCAATTGAATTTGAAAGAAATTCAGCTTGGTCCTTTTTGTTAGTTTTATCTAAAACAACATCAATTGCAAAGTCGTTGATTGTTTCAAGAAACTTTTTTGTTTGCAAAGCTGGATTTGTAACAGGTTTCACTTCTAGGAAATTCTTTGTCCAGAATTCAGATTCAACGTTGTTATCATCGATTGTATAAACTCTAAACCCCTCATCACGATAAACATCCAGAATTAATACTCCTTTATCTAATTTATCAAGCTTATAGCCTTTCAGAACGTTGTAGTCAATAGTTTCTCGTTCATCAAATCTTAAAAATTTTGATTTGTTTTCGAGTTTATATATTCCGATTGCTTTACAAGGAATTCTATCAAATTGAGCATTATTCAATTGTACAGTAAAAACTTCACCACTTTTAATTTGTGGATGCAATGATTGATCGTAAAGCGTTTTTAGAACTTCATTTGAAAAGTCAACAAAATCAATTTCTTCATCGAATGCAGATTTACATAAGTTGTAAACTTTATTGAATTCAAGCTTATCAGTGTAATGACTGAATTGTTTTAATTCAAGATTTTTCTTGAATGGATTAAAAAGAAAAGGGATTAATTGTTCTTCTTTTGATTCGTCAAATTCAGTAGTTTTTGAAGCAAAAATATTCACTTCTTCTCTTACTTTGTGTCCTACTTTTTGTAGGACTAAATGTTCTATATATGCGTTTTTTAATTCTTTCATGATTTTATCATCTAAAATTTAGGTTTTGCATTTCTGCTTTGTTTTTACTTACAATAGTTCTACACCAATCAATTTGATGTGTAACTGTTCGATTTAATCTTTCAGACCAATTGATTAGGTAATTTTCATCTTTGCAAAGACTATCAACATACTTATTTGCTACTGATGCAGATAATTGCGAAATCTTTCGAATCTCATCTATAAAAGTCGAGTTAAGCTTACTGTCTTTGTGATATTTTGAATCAGCTAAAAGCTTTGTAGTTCGTGCGAGATAAGCAATCAAATCATTTCCTCTCTGAACTATTTCATTTACATCTTCGCTTGGAGTTATTTCTGTGAATTCTTGAATTGATTGTAATTCTAATTCAATCTCATCGAGTGAAGCGATTAAATTTTGCATCTCTAAAAAGGATTTTTATTAAACTCTAAAATTTGATTGTTGTTAGCAACGTAGACGATTTTACCAGTTGCTTCTTCGATTACTTTTTTAAATTTTCGCTCATCAGAATTACTATCTGATAAGTGAATAAGTACTATTTTCTGTACTTGCGAAAGGTCATTAGCTAATAATGTTTCTTTACAAGTATTTAGGCTCATGTGAGATTTAAGAATTCTATTTTTCAAAAATTCACTTTGCCAGGAGCTACCAAGTTTTTCTTTGATTATATCTTCACAATAATTTGCTTCAATGATGATATTATTGAGATTAGGAAAAGTATAATCGATGTAAGTGGTGTCGGTTACAAAAAGACACCTTCCTGTTTCTTCGTGGTCGATTAAAAAACCTAAAGGCTCATTGACATCGTGATGAACATTGAAAGGAAGAATCTTAAAATTTCCTATTGTAAAAGCTTGTTTTGATTTGATGATTTTAGCGTTGTGGTGGTTAATGTTTAAATTTTGGAAAGTACCTTGACTACTATAACATTCAATTCCGTTATCTAATGCTTGTTTCAATCCTTTGGCGTGATCTAAATGACAATGTGAAATTATAGCTCCTGAAATTTTACTTAAATCAAAGTTCAAAGCTTCTTTAATCTTGGAAAAATTAAGCCCCAATTCTATGATTAGGGCTTCTTTTTCATTTTCTAGGATGTAGCAATTACCTACTGATCCTGTGCTAAGTATTTTGAGTTGCATTTACGCAAAAGGTGGTTCGGTTGGAAATTGCATTTCGGTTGTATTACTTTCAAAAGCTTGTTCAACAGGGATAGGCTCAACTGAATTTGCATTAATTTCTATTTTCTGAGAAGAAGCTTCTTCAATCAATTTCGCATCTTCAAAATCGATTTGTTGACTATTCGCATTTTGTTCAATTTCATACTTGATATCACCTTCAACATCATTTGATTTTTCAGCTTGAATAACCTGCATCAAGTTTTCATCAATCTTAGCAGAATCAATAGGAATTGAATCATAAGCCGCGCGTTTAAGTGTTTTGAGAACCATTTCATCTCTCCAGCCTTCAACTTCTTCTTTTTCACCAGTTTTTTGACCATCTTTCCAAATATCTTTTTCACCTCCCCAAAATTCTGCAGCTGCATATTTTGGAATACGTTTTTCGATATCGTACATGTTGAATACACGAATACGATTTTTTGTTTCATCTTCATAGATTAGATAATAAAAACCTCCTTTGATTTCTCCACGGTCAAAATCATCTACAACTTCAAAGTCATAAGATTCGACTTTATTTTCACGATTTCTTTTGTACTGCTTGAAAATATCATTTGTGTAGACGACTTCTGTAATTACTTCTTTAGGAATATCAAAGCCATATTTTTTTGCTTTTAGTTCTAATCCTACATAACCGATTGTGAAACTAATGTCATATTTACCAAGTTTATTGTTTTTGTACAAAATAATTGATAAATGGTTTTTTTGACAAGGATCTAAACCTATTGCTGAATAAGCCATGACATTAAAATAAAATTTAGCATCTAAATTCATATTTTGCCATGAGTACTGTAAAGGTTCATATTGCTTTCTTTTATTTTCAGAATCCTTAATGGCTTGATCAATAGCAATAAAATAGTTTTGAGCTAATTTCTTTTGGAACGATGACATTTCAATCGCTCCATTATTACTTGAATATTGTTTTTCAACCGCTAAAGCGAATTTTTCTGCTGGTGTTGGTTGATTGACTTGCGCTACCTGTGTATTTTCTGACATTTTATTTTGTTTTTTTTTACGGGTTAAAAATTTTAATTAATTGATTAACTTTTTCAATAGTTAATTCATATGAATAACATTTAAATCTCTTTGATTCTACCAGAATTAAATTATCTAACATTACAGTAATGGTTGATTCTTGATTTATTTTTTTCTCGTAAACTTTATTTGATGTTTTAATAAATCCTAAATCCTCCAATTCGATTTTCATAATTCTGTTTTTAAGACTAATTAATTTCAGTATTTAACATTGTTTCTATTTCAGCGCGTTTAAAATATACACGCCCTCCAATCTTAATAAAAGGAAGTGTTTTTTCTCTTTGCCATCTAATTAAAGTTGATTTATTGATTTTAAAAATGTTCAATATATCATCACGTGTCAATAATCCTAAATCATTATTAGGTTTAATGCTTTCTAAATGAGAAATAATTTCAGCTATTAAAGTAGTCTTTAGTTCTTCAAACGATTCAAAGCTCATAGTTATCGAATCAGAATCTTTATTGATATCCATTGTATTTAGGGTTTTTGCGATTAATTAAACTTTAAAGTTTCCTGATTAGGATCAACGATCAAACTGATGATTTGACTTTCAGTAGGAATTAATTTGGTTACAGATTCGCGATTGTCCAAAAACACAGGCGCTGTGATTTCATTTGCTTTACAAAGTGTATTGATAATATCTAATCCTGCATTGATTCTTCCTGCAGTATTTGCGGAACCAAAAGGAACTCCATTAACCAACGTAATACAAGTTGGATTTAAACCTCCGTTTACTTGCTCTTCGAATAATTTGAAAGTAACGTATTCAAATTTTTCGTTTACTGATTTTTCAAGACTTTCAGTTTTTACTTTCTTAAATCTTTCAACAACAAATTGTTCTTTTTCAAGACTTGCAATAATCTGAGAAAGTTCTTTTTCTCGATTAGCTAATTCTTTGATACGATTATCAATAGATTCATTTACAGAACTCTTTCCTTTAAGTTCAATTAACTTTTTAATTTCCGATTGTAAAGTTTGTTTTTGCTCTTTCAACTCGGAATTATTAGCCTGCTTAACTTCCTTGATTTTTGATTGAAGAGTTGCAATTTCAATTTTCAGTTTTGACAATTGCGCATCATCATTGATTAATGATTGGTAAACTTCTTCTTCGTTTTTAGGAGTTTGAAGGTTTGAAGTTTCGGTTTGGATTTGATTTTCGATTGAAATGACTTCATCCGTCAATTGATCAATAAATACTTTTTGTTCATCAAGTTTTAATTGATAAGCATTAAGAGTATTATTAAGAACTTCAATCTGGGTTTTAACTTGATTACCATCATTAATTATTGAATTTAATAAAGAAGTTTTATCAGTATTGAATTTAGATACTAATTCTTGTTTTTTAGTTTCAATATCTTTTTCTTCAAAAGGTCGTGAACAACAAGGACAATTAAAATCATTATCATTGAAAACTAATTGTTTCGTATTTTCTTTATTATACCAAGCAATTAAGCCTTGTTTTCTAACTTGTAAAATTTCAATCTGCTTTTGATAATCAACAATTGATGATTTTAATTTAATTCTATTATCAGCGTAATCATCACGTTCACTCTCCTTTAATCTTAACCTCGATTTCAAAGCATCAACACTCGATGTATCAACAAAACACTCTTGTTTAGCTTGATTTCTCAAACGAATCTCAATCTCTGATTTTTGAGAATTAAGTTTTTGAATCTCTTGCTGGACCTTTGTATTTGCATCAACAATATTTTGAACGGATTTAGAAGCATTTTCAAGTTCAGAATCTATATCAGAAATCTTAGTTTCTTTCTCCTGGATATCCGAATCAATTTTTGCAAAATCAACATCTTCAATTTTAGAGTTTTTAAGTTCATCAATTCGAGCAGGAGTATCTTCTTTTTCTTGTTTCGACTTTTTAATTGATGCTTTAAGTTGAGTGTCATACTCATCTAACGTTTTGTTAGTTAACTTAAACGATAACTCTTTAAAATCTGCATCAGAATTAAATAATTCCTCGTCCGAAACTTCACCAGCAATTGAAACTAAAACTTCGCGTTTCTTCTTCCAATCTAACGCTTCAAAAGCGCTTGGATTTGTGATTAACTTGAATAAACTTTCCTCAGAAATCTCAGCGACTTTTGCATTAAATTCTTTTAAGGAAACAGGCACTTGATTAAAGATTAATTCAGTTTCGTGACCTTTGAAAGTTTTCTCCTCTGCTCCTTTTACTTTTTGCCACTTCTCTTTGTAGATTCGTGATAAAGTAACTTCTTCATTATTGATTAATAAAGTAGCGTGAACCTCTACATCAATCTGCTTTTGAACTTGATTATTTTCATCAAGTGGTTTAACCTCGTAATCCTTACGATCGTTAGCATCTTTTCCAAAAAGCAACCACAAAAAAGCATCAAATAAAGTTGATTTTCCAGCTCCATTTTTACCATAAATGAAGTTCTCTTTTTCGTTAAAATCGTCAAATTTGGCATGACGAAAGCTTTTGAAGTTCTTCAACTCCAGCGATTTTAATACAATATTTTTCATGTAAATGTTTGGGTATTTGTTAGATGTGTGAAAGTTTTAATTCGCGTTTTAAAGAATTCCTAACAGCGTCTTTAACGCTTAATCTGCGTACAGGTTTGTTTTGAAGTTTTGCTTTTTCTAAGACTTTTTGAGCGATAGTTAACTGCTCTTTATTTTCAGAATAATTTAAGAAAGTACTTTCTTTGAATTTTTCTTTTTCTTCCTGCTTCTTTAAGTTCGGTTTTGTGTTTGGTCGACCTGGTGAAGCTTTAATTTTAGGTTTTATAAGTGGTTGAATAGGAATTTTGAAATCAGCAACAATTGCAAAATAATAATCTTTGAAAGGTGTTTTATTTTTCAATCGAATCATTAAAGATTTATATGTAATTCCAAATCTTCTCTTTAATTCAGCTTTATTTTCTGTTTCAAAAACAAGCTTATTATTTCTGTCATAGACATAAATCATTTCATTCATAGTGAATAAATTTTGATAGTTTGCATTTCAGTATATTTCCGTGGCATAACAGCTTTTGCAATTTGAAGTATTTTAGCTGTTGTAAAATCGTTGAATTGATATTCGATGTTATAATCATACAATTCTATACTATGAAGCGATTCTAACTCGGTATAACGATAATTAGGGAAACGTTCGTCAATTGCATTCTCGTTGTAATTGAAATTCAATCCTAAAGTAAGATTATGACCTTTGTAATTTGGATCAGTACATTTTAACTCAAAAGCTAATTTCATTTCACCATCAACAATTCTAAAACAATCTGGCTTCATCTGCATAAAATCAAATTCAATTTCTGCAAGTTGAGGGATGTATATTTTTCTTTTCATTAAAAAACTATTTTAATTACGAAAAAACCAACTACAATAAGTGCTGCAAGACAAATCATTGTATTTAAATCTTGCACTAATTTTTGCTCGTTCATAAAGTCTTATCAATTACAATTAAACCATTCTTATTTTCATACAAATCAATCGCTTCATCTAAAAAGCCATCGTTATACATATCAATCAGATATTGCTCTTTTAAAAGAGAATCTGTGCATTGGTGATACCTTTTTAAATGATCGCTCAATGATAATTTTCGACCTTCTTGAAGTCTAAAGTCAAACACTATAACTTTGTTATTTGCGTTGACTTTTACCATTCCTACCAGAATTTTAGTTTCTTCTGGTTCAGTTGTTTTTTCAACTACTTTTTTTCGTTGGAAAAATCTTCGTAGTTTTGCTACATAATGTTCGAGAAACTTTTTCATACATTATAAATTTTGAAACTAAGCTTCAGGTGCAACTGGAGCTTTTTTTATGTTTAAAAAATCAAGCGGATAAATTCCGTGAAGAGATAAGAAGTCAACAACATCAGAAGTTTTAAAGAGTTGTTTTGTTCTTTTGTTTTTAGGAATTTTAATAATATCAATTTTAGCCTTGCTAATTCTTCTGTCTTGATTACTAGAAGCTTTAACATAATAGTTTTCAAATGTTCTAAAGTCCATTTTAAAAACTTTTGGAAAGTCACTTCTCTCCAAATACTTCTTCTTTTGAAGGTAATTTTCTACTTCACTCATTTGGATTAGTTTTTTGGATTAGTTCCTGTCAACGGCTCGAACGTTGATGCTTGCCAATCAGGAATTTGTATATATTTGTAGTTCCAACAATAAAATATATACGTTATGAATGTTTTTAAGATTAATGACAAAGTCAGATACAATAAAACAAACTTTATTATCAGTGCTTTCTTAGATGATAAAAATGAAAGAAGTTTTATTCAAGTAGATCATAAATGGGTATTGTTATATCATCCTAAATTCTCTACGCAAATTATTGTATCAATTCATTTAATTGAAAAGAAGAAAGAAAACACTTCTTCATCTCTCGGTCCGGATGAAATTCTAGATAGTGTATTTTCTTAGTAATTAAACCTCTTCGGAGGTTTTTTTGTTTTCTAAAGCGTCAATCATTTCATTGATTGGCACATATTTATTAAGCTCTTTTTTTAATACTTTTTTAAAATACCAGAGCATCGCTTTATTTTCTGACTCAGAAAGTGCATCTTCGTTTTCTAGTAGTTTGTATAAATTGAGTTGATTTTTAATCCTTTCATCATCAAGAAATAAAAATCTATTAATTCTTCTAATTAATTTTTTCATAGTTATAAGGTTATTTATTATCTAACTAATGAATAGTTTGTTATGCTAAAGGATTATAAAAAACTTAAAGCAACTTACCAGATAGTTAGATTAAAATTTGTGAATAGAAATTTATAAAAGTTGTAAAAAACATTGATTAACAACATTATCATGACTAAAGTTAATATAGTCATAGACGATATAACAACGGTTTTTGTTATTAAATCTATCCAACGTTCGTAAAATGGCTCTTTTCTCATAAGCTATTTGATTTGTTTTAGCCATCTTACCAAGTTTCGAACTTGTTTAACTTCCAAATAAGAGTAAGATGTTTAACAGGTATTAAATACCGCGCCTTATCGCGGTTTGATAAATCATAATAATTCGGATGCTTCAAAGGTTACCCCCTCGCTCTTAGCTGTTTCTTTAGTAATTCATACAATTACAGCTCGCAGACTCACCTAACTTGATATAGTTAGCAATGACTATTATATTTATCCCAATGATGTCAAAGAACAACTCAAAAAATTGTGTTATTTGAAGTTTCATTTTCTCGATTTCATTTTAAGATTATATTGTACTTTCTTTTATTCTCGACCCCGCTAAGAGAAGGATACGCGTCTTATTGTACGCGCTTATAGAACACTTTTCAATGCGCTGTAAGAACTTACTGACAATCCCGCCAATAGAAGGATAAAAAGATGTAACTCTTTTATCTTTTTTTATTAATCTCGATTTTGAAAAGAACGCTTCGTTTATATTTTAAAGTCCGTAGACTAAGATCTTCTGCTTATGCTAGAAATGTTTGCTGATTTGGATTTAAACTCACCTTCTCAAACTCTTTTGAAATAAGTAGTTGGTAATAGTAAGCTGCTAGAGCATTTAATCGTCTTGCGATTCCTGTCTTATCGTAAATCACTTGGATTTGCTTAGTAATTGTATGTTCACTTCTGCAAACCTTATCAGCAATTTCTTTTACTGAATTACCACTCGCAATCATTTGAGTGATTAGTTTTTCTCTTTCTGTTAATTGTTCCATTTTTCGGGTATTTAGGGTATATTATGATTGATTAATCTTAGGCTTTTCCTTTTTGATAGGATCGGACCAAATATTTTGTGTCACACCATGTTTTTTGAAGATTCTTTCGATAGTTGCCATATCTGATGGACTCATAGGTCTTTCTCCTCTCATCTTAGAGTAATAAGTGCTATCACTTTTCATAGCTAAAAACATCATTACCTCTTTTTTAAAAGATTGGAAAGAATCTCTTTTTAATTGACCTACTCCATTTGAGAAACTTTTGTATTTTTTAAGTTTTAAACTGGCTTCCATATCTGAACTATCTTATATAATTGGTATATTTTTACTACTTTTACTAATTATACCTTGTGTAACTTTGTGCACAGTGGTATTTTGTTTTACAAATATATAAACACTATTCTAATTATCAAACAATATTCTATATATTTTAGAATATTGTTATGTTAAAATTTTTAACATATGTATAGAAAACCTATAAATAGAGTAAAAGAAGTAATTGATTACTACAAATTTAATATCAGCAATTTCGAAAAAGAAGTTGGATTATCGAATAATTCTATCCAAACAGCTATTAAACGAGAGTCTAATTTAAAAGACGAAACATTAAACAGTATTCTAAATAGATTTAGCGAAATTTCGGCTGAATGGCTTTTAACAGGTAATGGGCAAATGATTAAATCTGATTCAGATAATTACAAAATAATAACTTCGTCAACTGATGGTGTTCCTTATTATGAAAATATTGAAGTATCTGGAGGTGCGTTACCAATGTATTCGGATTATAAAGAAACTCCTACATTTTATATTAATTACGAGCATTTTAATGATTGTACAGCTTACCTTCCTGTTGTCGGGGATAGTATGTATCCGAGTTATTGCTCTGGAGAAATAGTTGCGGTTAAAGAGATTTTAAACAAAGATGTTATTCAATGGGGAGAAACTTATTTTGTTGCGACAAATGGAAATGCTAACGATTTAAAAACTATTAAGCAAGTACATTACCATGAAGATGAATCAAAAATTATTTTACGCGCTTCAAATCCAAACTTTAAAGGTGATATTGTAATTAATAAAGAAGATATACTTCATATGTTTATCGTTAAAGGAAAAATTAAAAGAAATCAATTATAACTACGGAAAACCGTAATTTTCAATAAAATAATTACATTACGTTTGATGAAATTAAATTAAAATTATAATTCTATGAAGAAATTAACTGAGCAACAACAAAATGAAATCTTAAAAATAGAAAAACAAACTACAAAAGCTTCTACTACAATATTAGCCTTATTATTATCTATTGGTATTTTAATGGTAACATATTCTTTCACGAATGAAATAGGGTTTGATTCAGTATTATTTTGCACAGGTGTTACGCTTTGCCTTATAGGTTATTTAAGTAAGTTATTACTATCAATTCTATCCGAAATTTCAACTACTTTAAAAATTCAAACATTCGGAAAAGAGGATATTTAAGTAAAAAATTAAATCAATGAATAAACTTTTATCTATTTTATTTCTCTTATTTATGTTCATTAGCTGTGATCCTAAGGTTGTAAACGATGGAAGAATTGCGTATAAAGAATATTTAAATAAAAATTTAAAAGATCCTGCATCATTAAAGATATATAATGAATCTTACAATTTACCTGATGGTGAAAATGGGATAGTTTCAGAATTCACTATTGACTATGGCGCTACTAATAGCTATGGTGCAATGGTTAGAGATAAAATCACTTTTAAAATAGTTGCTGGTAAAATAGATGAAGTAAATGGAAAATATTATTTTGAAAACACTGATTTTATAAATAATAAATCATCATATAATAATCAAATTAACATGACTCCATCTGTTGATATTAACAAAGAAAATAGTAATGTAAATAAAGCTAATGAAGTTAATAAAGAAGATAAATTATTTGGTGAATGGGTGATTAAGCAAAAATATAATTCAAATAAAGAAGCTTATCAATACTATAATTTATTCAATAGCGACAAATCGTCTCTATCTTTTTTAGGAGACAATTACATTAGTTTATCTGATTATAAAAAAAATAGCCATGTAAGTTTTTTCGGAAAATACATTATAAAAGATTCTATTTACTACTTGAGTAAAGAAAAAAATGTAGACGGCTATATTGAAGTTTTAAACTATAAAGAAAATGAAGCTGAAATAATTTTCAATTTAAATGGATTAACCAATAAATATATTATAGTTAGAAGTTCCAATTGATTTTATTGAAAAATTCTTTCAGGTAGTTGCTTGGGGACAATTTGAAAAATTAGCTATGTAATACGGGAACACGTAAAAATAAAATAACTATTATAAATAAATTGCAAAATAAATTAAGACTATGAATAAAATTTTACTAATAACATTTATTTCAGTAAGCTTTTTTTCTTGTAAATCTGAAATTGAAAAAAGAGATGAAATTATTTTAAATAAATCTAAAGAACATATTAATCATGAACTTAATAATTCAATAGGAAAAGATTTAAAATCTATCGATAGCATATCTATCATTTCTGTTGACACGTTAACAATGAAAGATGAATATGATTTAACATTTCAAAGTTTGAATCCTTTAGCGAATTATTTAAGTGAGATGTTAAATATTCAAATGGATAATGCTAAAAAGAAAACTGAATTAGCGAAACTTGGAAGTGAACTTTATGGCGGCACATTAACGGAAATAGAAATTAAATCAGCAAAAGAAGCTTCAGATAAAGCTAAAACTTACTTAGACTCTTTGCAAAATTTAGTTAAAGAAGGAATAAGACTACAAGATTTAACTAAAAAAGCAGACTCTATTAAGCCTACAAGCTTCAAAGCGTTAATAAAAATATCCGTAACTAAATCGAATGGTATTTATGATGTTGATACAGCTCAACTGTTTTTTAATAAAAATCTACAATTAATAGATTTTAAAACTATTAAATCAAATTACACAAAATATTAAAAGGAATCAATTATAATTTATACACCAATGAACACTATATTAATATTACTAGGAATAATATTCGGCTGCGGTTTACTTGGTGCGATACTTCAAATTACTTTCGGTGATAAAAGACAAACTAATATACCTTCTAATGTTTCATTTAAAAGTAATCAAAACGATTATAGTGTTTTAAATGAAAATTTCAAACCAACTTCAAAGCAAGACGCAATTAATCGAATTAACTATTTAAAAACTGAACAAAAAGAGCTTAAATCCGCATTAGATAGGCACGAGAAGATTATCCAGGAAAGTTTAAATATATTGTATAGTTCAAAAAATATAGACGTTATTAAAAGAAGATTTGACACTATTTATGAAAACCATACATATATTAAAATGTATCGAGATCAAGGATATGATATTAAATTTGATTTAGACTTTATTAATAAACTATGTATTGAGTACAATAAATTGATTTTAGATTTAGCAAAATTTAAAATCGATGAATATGAAATAAAATATAAATCTCTTAAATCAGAAAAAGCAAAAGATAATCAAACGAAAAAGATTTATGAGTTAATAGATGAAATAAAGCATTCATTTAAAAATCCTACACAAGAACATCATAACGAAATTAAGCTTCTTAAAAACAAAATCGAAGACATTTACTCTTAATTACGGTATTCCGTAATTTTATACAACATAAAACACATATATTTAGAAAAATTTATACATTATGAAGAAACTTTTATTTTTAGCAACTTTAATAACTTCAACTTTTACGTTTGCTCAAGACGATATTAGCGAGTTAACTTATAAAAACACACAAGATATTAATTATTTCAACACTGTTAAAAATGGTACTCAGGTAAATAAATATATTACT
Organism: Empedobacter sp. UBA6305; assembly: GCF_002440405.1. NCBI lineage: Bacteria > Pseudomonadati > Bacteroidota > Flavobacteriia > Flavobacteriales > Weeksellaceae > Empedobacter > Empedobacter sp. UBA6305. The sequence continues at coordinate 54,028 of NZ_DJTP01000022.1, forward strand.
GTTAGTGATAATAGCGTTTCTGTTGGTGATACTTTAATTTTAGGTACACCTACTTCGGCAGAAACAGCTACAAGAACATATGCTGGCGGTTATGGTAACGGTGTAAGAGTAGGAGTTGCACAATCAAGAAGTACTTCAAAGAAAACTTATGAATTTGTGAAAATGGGTAGACCTGCAGGTTTTACTAGCGTAATGGCAACTATGAATGGTGATGCGCAATATATGGCTGATAATTCATTAAAAAATACAACGGTTATTGTTCAAGAAATAAAAACTTACCACAGAGGAAGTAAAAAGAAACCTTTGTATGTTGTTATGGTTTTAGGAGAAATAAATGGTAGAGCTTTTGGAGCAAACAAATATCTTAGTGTAATGGATACTGAATTAGCAATCGAATCTGGAGAAATTCTTTTAAAAAATATGAAAATGACTAGAGAAGAAGCAATTGAGAAATTGAAAGAAGCTAAAGAGTTAATGGAAATTGACATGATGTCAAAGGATGAATTTGAAGAATTGAAAAAAGAATTAGCTCCACTTATTACCAATAAAAAAGAAGATTAATACATAATATAAAAAGCCGTTCATTCGGCTTTTTTTTAAAACTATATTTTTATAATGAAAAAACTTTTACTCACAACAACTTTACTTTTATCAATCTTTTCATTCGCTCAAACTGAGTTCAATTACACTCCAGAAGGCTTAACTCCAAAATATTTAGTTGTTGTAACTCCTAATAAATCTCAATCAGAAATTTATCAAAACGCTTTAGGATGGGTTAAAGAAACTTTTAAAAATGCAGATGCAGTAATTCAATCTACAATTGAAAATAATAAAATTAGATTTGAAGGAATTACTCCAAATGGTGTTTGCGTGAATAGAATAGGATTAACTGACTGTACAGATGTAAAATACTTAGTTGATTTAGAATTTAAAGATAATAAGTATCGTTTCGAAGTAATTCAGATGGCTTTTTATGTAAAACCTAACCAATATTTAAGCAGTAATTTAACAGGCTGGAGAAAAGTAGATTTAATAGATGGTAGCGCTTACTATAATAAAAAAGGAGAATTAAGAAATAAAAATAATTCTTATTTACCTGATTTAATGAGTAATTTAAATAGATTAAATTCAGATTTAAAATCTTACATCGAATCAGGATCGAGCAATAAATTGAATGCTGATTGGTAGGAATAAAAGGAATCAGTTGCAATAACGGCTTCCCGTAAAAAAAACAAACACTTTTAATTAATACTATTGCGACCATTAATTAACACACTAATGAAAACACTTATATTAAGCTCAATACCTATATTAATAGCAATTATTGCTTGGTTTGCTGCGCTATATCAAGTAAAATCAAATATTATATCTAATGCTAGAATAAATTGGACAAACAATTTAAGAGATCTTGTAAGTGAATATATAGTCACTTCAAAAACAACTGTATTGCTAGTAAATAATATTAAAAATAAAGTACTTAATTTAGGAGAGGATCATATTAATAAAATTATTGAAAATAACTACAGTATATATTTAAATGAATCAAATAAAACTGAAATTATTGGAAATAAAATTCTATTACTTTTAAATCCTAAATATCCTGATCATAAAATTATCATAAATTCCATAAATGAAGTTTATAAATATTTGGAATTTGAAGATATAAATAATTTAGATAAAAATATAATTGAACCGTTTTTACAAGATATTATTGAAGCTTCACAGCGTATTATTGACAATGAATGGCAAAAATCTAAAACGTTGTTTAAGATTTAAAGTAAAAAAACTGAATTTCATAAATAGTAAATTAAGTAAGAAACCCTATAAACACCCATGAAAGTAAATTTTAGAGCTTGCAACATTAAAAAAGAATTATTTTTTGGACAAGATTTAGACAATCTTATTTCTAACCTAGATGTTGTATTAAGAGGTAAATCTCTTAAAAACAAATGCCTTCAAATAAGTGAAGACCCTAATGAATTTGATGTAATAAATGACTTCTATTCAGAAGTAGGAGTAATAAAAGGCTCAATTATGAGATTAACATCTCAGAATAAAATTTTAAAATTTGACGATCAGATATTTGAACTAGAAAAAATAACAACATCTGAAATTAGTGTTCATGAATTTTCTAATAATTTATTAGTAAAAGATATTTATTATTTTTTAATAACCGACAAATATGCTATTGTAACAATTGATAAAGGAAGCTCATTAATGAAGTTTCAAAATTATATTAACTGGCTTTTAAAAGAGTGTTCAACAACAAAATATTTTATCAATGATAGAATTATCTGTCAAGAAAACCTTGATTTATCAATGAATGACGTAAAGAAGATAAGATTTATTGATCCTGAATTATCGAATGAATTTAGCGATGGAATAGACAAGAATCTTATTGATTCAGCAAAAAAGAAATTTATAAAACTATTTGATGACACAATTGACATTAATAGACTAAAACTAGAACACTATTTTGATATAAATCTAAGCTTAACACCTCATAAAGAATCATCAAACATTGCATCATTAAGTTCAATTTTCAAAGTTATTACAAATAGTGATAATGTTGAAATTATAACAAAAGATGGAAAAAAAATTAACGGTAGTAAACTAAAAGAAGAAACAGTTTTAGATATTATTGGAGAAAATGGAAATTTAGATGAAAATTCTGTATTTTTGGAATTCGACAATATACTTCAATCAATAATTGAAAATGAAAATAACTAAGGTATATATTGCGCTTATAATTTCAGCCCTATTATCGCTTTCGCAAATAAATATAATTGTGAGTGATTACTTTATGAATGCTATTTTTACTGTAATGGGTATTATGTTTTCAATCGGAATGGGTTTAATTGTTACGTTTAACCTTAGTTCTATAAAAAATAAAACTGTTTTAAAAGTAATCAGAGAGAATATTAAAAAATTACAAACATCTTTTATCACCCTTTTCTCTGTTTCTGCTTTAATTTATATTATAGAATATTTTTTTAGAGATCAAAATACAAATATTAATACCTTTAAACTTTTATCTGTAAAAGAAGTAGATGTGAATTTCAACCTTAGTTTGTTTGCTTTATGTTTTCTATCGTTCTCAATCATTTTTTTTATTGTTAATTTTACACAACTCCAAAAATTAAATAATGATATTTTAGATCAAACTTTATAAAGAATTATCTAATTTCTCCAAAAACAGCTTCAATAACTTTCAAATGTTCCGCATCTTGAATTTCGTAAGGAGTAGCACCTTGATAACCCATCGAAATAGAGTTGTTTGAGTGGCCCATTATATTTTCAATGATCATTGTATTAATCATAAGATTCCCAGCTATAGTTCTGAAAGTGTAACGCATAGTTTTACTTCTTAATTTATTACTACTAAAAGAAAAATTGTCTTCAATAGATTTATATACCTTATCGTAATATTGCCTTTGCGCTTTATATCTTTCGTATGATTCTGTTGGATCTCGCAAAAATGAAAATATTCTCTCATTTTCCTTTGTTCCAATTTTCTCTACAATTTCTAAAGCTAAAGGATGTAACATATTATCGATTGTTTTTCCGCCAAACTTGTGTCTTACATTTTTTGCACGTTTAAAAACTAAACGATTATTAACAATGCTTGACCATTTTAAAGATGCAATATCTATTAAATCATGTCCACCAATTAAAAATTGAAACTTATGTATTTCTCTTGCAAGCTCCGCGCTTGGTCTAACAGGATATTTTTTAGAATTAACAAATATTAAATCAGAATTAAAATAAGCCTTTAATTCTTCTAATGAATAATCTTTATTTGTTCTTTCCGAAATTGACTTAATATCTATTAAAGAAAAAGGATTTTTATCTTTCACAAACAAATGCTCGTGCTTTTTCGCTTCGTTATATATATGATTATACTTTTCAAAGTAAGTGTTTATTGTCGCATTAGAAAGCTTTTTATTTTTTGAACTCACAGACTCTACTCCTCTTAAATATAGATCAAGATTATTCACAAAATCATAATCAATATTATTAATAGGAATATCTAAATCAGGTAGAATAAATTTTTTTAAGTGGTTTATTGCAGTTTGAAATATTTCAATTTTCTCGTTTCGTTTCAATTTTTGATTTAAAAATTTTTCAGCAAATTGTATAAAACCAATTGAAGGTCTTTTCTTTTTTAGCTCTGCTAATTTAGACTCAAGAATTTTTATTTCTAAATCAATATCATTATCTGGAATACCATTTTTTAAAACATCCATACAAGAATCAAAATCTAAATTATTCCTTCTGCAGTAAATTAATCTTTCATCAATATCATATTGTAATTTTCTAATTTCAGAATCAATCACCAAATCTTTTTCAAGCTGATACTTTTTAGTAAGAATGTATTTATTCTGTTTTTCCTCCTGATTGTAAACTCTTATTTTAATTGGATATCCTTTGTTTGTAATTCTTCTTGTATCAACAATAATAATAGCTGTAATCATATTTCGGGGTTTAAAAATGCTTTTGTGCAAATATTCAAAAATTTGCACAAACTATTGTTATTCTCAACACTTTTTATCAATTTACATCACACAACGACAAGTTTTAACAAATAAAGAAACCCTTTGAATACAAAGGGTTTGAATATGAAATTTATGTATATTTATTGATGTCAATAAGTTAAAAAAAATAGTATGATTTTACACACACCAAAAACAACCAGCTCCTAAAACTGCTATTTCCTTGCTCATGTCTTCTCTATTTTTACTTATTCAATCAAAAAAAATTCTAATTTATCAGAACCATTCTTATATTTTTATACCAATTGGAAAGCGGTATCATCTTTTACATCACCAATAACAAAAGTACTGTGAGTACTACCAATTACCTTTATTGTTGTTAGTTTATTTACCATAAAATCTCTGTATTCGTCCATATTTTCGAAAGACATTTTGATAATGTAATCGTAATCACCACTTACATGATAACTCGCCTGAACTTCTTTTAAATTCACAATTTCGTTTTCGAAAATCTTGATGTTATCAGCAGAATGTTGTTGTAACTTAATATGGCTAAATACCAAAAGCTCTCTGTTAATTAATCTTCTATTTACAAGCGCAACATATTTAGAAATAATTCCTGACTTTTCTAATTTCTTGATTCTTTCATGAATTGCGGTTGACGATAAATTTAACTTATCAGATAATTCTTTATAGGTAATTTTACTGTTTTCTTGTAGATACATTAGCAGCTGTTGATCGAGAGTGTCAAATTTCATTTCAATTAATTTTTTTCTAAAGTAACAACATTATTTTGAATAATTATCTATATAGATTAAAAAAATTACTCATTTACAGAAAATATATTTATAATTTATTAAAACACACCGTTTTTTGTTCTATTCTAAAAAAGATAAAAAGTTAAACTCTATAATTTTTATATACTAATAAATGTTAAATATCTTTCATTATTCATATTATTCATTGTATATTTGAGCTCGAAAAATCGAGAGGAAAGATTTGACTGATTGCAACCTCATAAAACAATTGCTAAAACAGGACTTCAGTTTTCTCCTTCCCTCTATCATTTTAAAAAAAAGTATAGAAATGTCATATTTATTTACGTCAGAATCAGTTTCTGAGGGGCATCCAGATAAAATTGCCGATCAAATTTCTGATTCAATTCTTGACCACTTTTTAGCATTTGATGCAAAAAGTAAAGTAGCTTGTGAAACTTTAGTAACGACTGGACAAGTTGTTTTAGCAGGTGAAGTAAAATCTAATTCTTACATTGATTTACAACGTGTAGCAAGAGAAACAATTGCTGAAATTGGTTACACGAAAAGTGAATATATGTTCGATGCAAATTCTTGTGGAATTTTATCTGCAATTCACGAACAATCTCCAGATATTAACCAAGGTGTAGACAGACAATCTGACGAAGAGCAAGGTGCTGGTGACCAAGGAATGATGTTTGGTTATGCTACAAGCGAAACTGAAAACTATATGCCTTTGGCGTTAGATTTATCGCACAGATTATTGAAAGAATTAGCGCATATCCGTAAATACGAAAAAGATTTGTTACCATATTTACGTCCTGATGCTAAATCTCAAGTAACAATTGAATATGATAATGACAACAAACCTGTTCGTATCGATACTATTGTAATTTCTACTCAACATGATGACTTCGCAAACGAAGAAGCAATGAGAGATAAAATTACAAATGACTTAGTAAGTATTTTAATTCCACGTGTAAAAGCGCAATTACCTGTTCATTTACGCGATTTATTTACAGATAGTATTACTTATCATATCAATCCTACAGGGAAATTCGTTATTGGAGGACCTCACGGAGATACAGGTTTGACTGGTCGTAAAATTATTGTAGATACTTATGGTGGTAAAGGTGCTCACGGTGGTGGTGCTTTCTCAGGAAAAGATCCATCAAAAGTTGACCGTTCTGCTGCTTATGCTGCGCGTCATATTGCTAAAAACTTGGTTGCAGCTGGTGTTGCTGACGAAGTTTTAGTACAAGTTTCTTATGCAATTGGTGTTGCTGCTCCAGTTTCTTTATTAGTAAATACTTTCGGAACTCAAAAAGTTGAGTTAACTGAAGGAGAAATTTCTACAAAAGTTTCTGAAATCTTTGATATGAAGCCTTTCGCTATCGAACAAAGATTAAAATTAAGAAACCCAATTTACAAAGAAACTGCATCTTACGGACACTTAGGTAGAGAACCAAAAATAGTTTCAAAACGCTTTGAATCTGCTAATGGACAGGATGTTGTTGAAGTTGAAGTTGAATTATTCACTTGGGAAAAATTAGACTTCGTAGATCAAATTAAAACAGCTTTCGGATCATAATCTGAAATTTTAAATCATACTAAAAAATCCACTCAATATTGAGTGGATTTTTTTATGATTAATTTTCACTAATCGAATTGACTAACCAATATCGTTTTCCATCTTTGTAAGAAATATTGATACTATCTCTAGAAAGCATAATCAGTTTTGTCGGTGTCCATCCCACATTTCGTAACGAATTGCTTCCTGTCATTTCCATTTGAATATTTTCTATCGGATCAATTTTTTGAGATGTGATAAAATCAAATTTATATAAATTCTTAGATTGAGAAACTTGCACTACTACACTATCTTGAACAATTCCTCCTAAAGAATCTTGAAAAATTATAAATCGTCTTTCATATTTTTCTTTATAAATAGTATTCAGACCATCATCTTCATTATTACAAGAAAATATCAGCATTAATAAAGAAGCAAAACATACAATCGTTCTCATAAAACATCATTTTATATTTAACTATTTTCAACTCAAAATATTGTACAAAAAAAAGACGCTCACAACTGAACGTCTTTTATTATTATTCCTAAAAATTATCTTGTTGCATTCGCAGTCCAAGTTTTACCATCTTTTGTATAAAGAATAGTTAATTTTGAATTATCAATTCTAATGTAAGATAATTCTGTTGCCCCAACACTTACTAAAGTATTGTCTCCTTTTTTCTCGAACTCAACTCCGTTCAAATCTGGAATTTTATCAGAAAAAGCAAAATTATACTTTGTTCCACTTGCAATTTTAGTTACAAATACACTTCCATTATCAGCAGAAAGAGTATTATTTCCATCAACATAACTTATTTTTCCTTTATAAGTTCCTGCAAAGAAATCATTGTTTGCTGGATCATCATCATCGCTACAAGCCGTAAATACAAATAAGGCAAAAAATGTTACCGCTAAAAATTTCAATAGATTCTTCATGTTTTTATATTTTTAATTTGGTTATAACAATCAATATTTTCAATTATAATACCATAAAATGTTAAATAAAATTGATAAAGTATTTTTTTACATTTTTAACTCTCACAAAAAATCGTATTTTTGAAGCAATATATAATACCTATAAACATGAATTTATTGCAAGGTAAAACAGCAATCGTTACAGGCGCAACTCGCGGTATTGGAAAAAGTATTGCTGAAGTTTTTGTGAAAAATGGCGCTAACGTTGCCTTTACTTATGCTTCTTCTGTAGAAAAAGCAAAAGCTTTGGAAGAAGAATTGGGACAATTCGGTAAAGTAAAAGGATATCAATCTGATGCTTCTGATTACGAAGCTGCTCAAAAATTAGTGGAAGATGTAATTGCTGAGTTTGGTCAAGTTGATATTGTAATTAATAATGCTGGAATTACAAAAGATAATTTGTTGATGAGAATGTCTGCAGAAGATTTCGAAAAAGTAATTCAAACAAACTTAAATTCGGCTTTCAACTTAACAAAAGCAGTGATCAAACCAATGATGAAACAACGTTCTGGATCTATCGTGAACATGTCTTCTATTGTTGGAATCAAAGGAAATGCTGGGCAAGCAAATTATGCAGCATCTAAAGCTGGTTTAATTGGTTTCTCTAAATCTGTTGCATTAGAATTAGGTTCTCGTAATATTCGTTGTAATGCAATTGCACCAGGTTTCATCGAAACTGAAATGACAGAAGTTTTAGACCAAAAAGTTGTTGAAGAATGGCGTAATGGAATTCCATTAAAACGTGGAGGACAACCAGAAGACGTTGCAAATGCATGTTTATTCTTAGCGTCAGATTTATCAAGTTATGTAACAGGACAAGTTTTGAGTGTAGACGGAGGTTTACATACTTAATTCTTAAAAATATCATACTTTTTGAAAGGTTTTGTTTAGTAAATTTGCTAATCAAAACCTTTTATAATTTAAGACAACTACGTTGAGAAAAATATCAAATAAATTAAATGTTCAATTGATTGCTGAAACTTTTTTGGCTTTCGGAATTGATCATATCGTATTATCGCCAGGATCTCGAAACGGAGCATTAACAATGCAATTTGCGAATGACAAACGTTTCAAAACTTATAGTGTAATCGACGAACGTTCGGCAGGATTTGTCGCTTTGGGAATGGCACAGCAAATTCAGAAACCTGTTGTTGTTTGTTGTACTTCTGGTTCGGCAACGGCAAATTATTACCCAGCAATTACGGAAGCTTTTTTTCAAAATGTTCCTGTAATCGTGCTTTCTGCAGATCGTCCCGAGCATTTGGTTGATAATTTTGATGGACAAACCATTCGCCAAAAAGATATTTTTGAGAAACATTCAGTTCATAATGTACAACTTTCCGAAAGTGAAGAAACGGATGATTTAACGCGAAATATGTTGTTGACGAAATATGCGTTGATTGATTGTATGCACAAATCTGCGCCAATTCATATCAATATGCCTTTTTCTGAGCCTTTGTACGAATCTGTAACAACACCAGATATTGAAATTGATACAATTACAATTCCTGCAAAAGATTATCCAGAAATTGATGTAATTGATTTGATGAAACGTTGGAATGCTTCGACGCGTAAAATGATTTTGGTCGGATTACATCATCCTGATGCCAAATTTGATCATTTTGTAAAACAATTGGCGCAAGATGATTCGGTTGTTGTGTTAACAGAAGTAACATCAAATATTCATGATGAACGATTTTTCAATAAAATAGATCAAGTTATTTTCCCTTATTCGGAAGAAGAATTAGAAGCGTTGAAACCTGATATTTTATTGACAATTGGGCAAAATGTCGTTTCCAAAAAGATTAAAAAATTCTTACGTGATCAAAAGCCAACGCAACATTGGCATTTAGATGAATATTGGCAACCAGACACTTTCCAAGCATTAACAGATAAAATTGAGACGAAACCTGAATTGTTTCTAGAACAATTTGTTCCGTTTGTTAATCCAAAAGAATCAGAATATTACAACACATGGAATTCGATACGAGAAGCGAATAATATCAAACACAAAAATTACATCAATATGATTCCATTTTGTGATTTGAAAGCATTTGATTCCATTATTAGAAATTATCCTGAAAATTGGCAAATTCAGTACGGAAATTCAACCATTATTCGTTACGGATTATTGTATGATCACAACAATTCGAATCCTGTTTTTTGTAACCGCGGAACAAGTGGAATTGATGGCTCTACATCTACAGCGATTGGGGCTTGCATCGCTTTTGGTCAAAATACGGTGATGATTACGGGAGATATTTCGTTTTTCTATGATTCGAATGCGTTATGGAATGTAAACATGCCGAATAATTTCAGAATTATTTTGATCAATAATGGCGGAGGAAATATTTTCAAATTTATTCCTGGCCCATCTGAAACAGATGTTGTTGAAGATTATTTTGAAACAAAACATCATTTCACTGCCGAACATTTAGCTAAAATGTATGGTTTTGAATACCAAGTTGTTTCAAATTTAACTGATTTAGAAAATACTTTTGAAGATTTTTATGCAGAAAGTAATCGCCCGAAGATTTTAGAAATTGATACACGAAATTCTGCTAACGATGCTATTTTGAGAGGATATTTTAGTAGTTTGAAGTAAAAAATATTAAAGAGAAATCATTAGTTTGGTTTCTCTTTTTAATTCAAATAATTTTCCTAAAACATTTTCAAAAAGACACCTTCTATATAAATTCTATATAAACTAGGTTGGTATTCTCCGATTGAAATGATAACATAATACTCGGATGTTTCCTTTAAATACACATATAAATTCTCAGCGTTTCTGTAACTAGTCAAATCAACAATAAAATTATTTTTAATAATTCCTTTACAATGACTAATGATGGAAGTAAAAAGATTCTTCTCAATATTATTTTCTACAATATTTAACTCTACTAATTCTTCAAAATCAAAAGTAAAATCTAATTCATTATTTATTTTAAAATTGTGTTTACCATAAATAAAAATGCAATCAGAAGATTGAATTAGAAGCATTTTACTCATTATTTGCTTTATATCTTTATTCATTGAATAAAAATTAAATTATCTCAATTTTCTCTCCTAAAAACTTTGGTTGAACACCAAAAAAGCTATCAATAAAAACTTTCGTTCGAGCAAAATACTCGCGGATATTTGTTTTTAATCCAGCATGTTTATTGACATCTTTTGCACTGTAACCATACGCATTAATTCCGTTTTGACGTGCAATATAAACTGCTCGTTGATTGTGAAACTCTTGGGAAACTACAATAAATTCATTCTGACTAAAAATTTCCTTTGCACGAATCATAGAATCTAATGTTCTAAAACCTGCATAATCCAAATAAATCACATTTTCTGGAACTCCATTTTTTATTAAGGCTTGTTTCATTGCTTCAGGTTCGTTGTAGTTTTTTCGACCATGATCTCCACTCAAAATAAAGTACGTTACTTTTCCTGATTGATACAATTCTGTTGCAGCTTCTATACGATACGTAAAGTAATAATTTTGATAACCACTCACCAAATTTGGCGCTGTTCCCAATACAATCGCAACTTTGGTTTTAGGTAAAATCTCTAATTTATCTGTGACAAATTCTTCCGTTGAGTTTTCTATTTTATAATTTGCAAAAGCTGTGAACAAAAGACTTCCAATTCCTAAAATAAGTAAAGTATAAAAAGATTTTTTCAGAAACTTTTTGGTTTTGATTTTCATAGTTGGTTCAAGATTATTTCTTGTGTTAAAAATACAATATATTCTTCAGTTTTATAATGATTTAAGAACTCCTATCCGATAATAAATATTTAAAATCAAAATTTCATTAAAAAAATCTATCTTACTATATTGCGTATTATTTTTTTAAAATACAACTATGAGAACAAGATTATTTTTTCTAGCCACCACTCTATTTACAGTTTCAACTCTATCAGCACAAAAATTCGAAATTGATACCTTACAATATCAGGGAAGTGATAAAAACATTATCAACCTTGTTGTTTTAGCAGATGGTTATACAAAAGACGAATTAAAATATTATAAAGAAGATGCAAAACGATTTACAGACTATTTTTTCAAAACGGAACCATTAAGTCAATATATCAATTATTTTAATGTATTTGTTATAAATAGTATTTCTGAGGAATCTGGTGCAATTCACCCATATTCTACCAAAGAATGTCCCACAGAAAAAGTAGATTGGGATCAGTTACCTGAACGTTATAATAAATTTGTAAAGAAATATGAAGTTCCGAAAACTAATCCAAATACAATTTTCGGAAGTAGTTTTGATATTTCTGGAATTCATCGTTTAGTTGTTCCAACGAAAAATGAAAAGGTATTACAAGTTCTGAAAGATAATATTCCCAATTATAGTCAAGTTGTAATTCTTGTTAATTCTCCTTTTTATGGTGGTTCTGGAGGAGAATTTGCGACGACAACAGTTAATTTTAAAAGTAATGATATCGCTGTTCACGAAATTGGACATTCGTTTGCAAAATTATCAGACGAATATTGGTCTGGTCCGTTGTATACGGTTCCTGGTCCAAATAAAACACAGAATATACAAGATGTTCCTTGGAAAAATTGGATTGGGACAAATGGAATTGGAATTTATGCATATGGCGAAAAAGATGCAAGAGCACAATGGTTTCGTCCGCACGAATTCTGTAAAATGCAATATTTAATCGCGCCTTTTTGTAATGTTTGTCAAGAAGAATTTATTGAAGTAATTCATCAAAAAACAAATCCAATTATTTCTACAAAACCCGCTGTTGATACTCCTGTTAACACAGAAAACATGAATGCTTTTACTCTTAATTTAGTAAAACCAGTTCCAAATACCCTGAAAGTAAAATGGATTTTGAATAATAAATTGATTGCAGAAAATTTAGATTCTATTCATCTAAACAAAGGTCAATTCAACTTAGAAAAAAATATTTTAAGAGCTGAAGTGACGGATACAACGCAATTAGTAAGAAAAGAAAATCATGCGAATCATATGTACACAACGCAATGGGAAATTACAAAACCTAATAATGAGAGTTTAACTCCACCAGTTTTGACATGGGGTGAAAAACAAGAAAGTTGTTACAATGAACATCAGGCACTAACGGTGAAAAATCCAGAAGCAAAAGTTGAATATTTTTGGTATGATGAGCTAAATTCTACTCAACCATTTGTAAAAGGAAGCAATATTATTAGTCCAACTATTACTGAGAATAAGACTTATTATGTTGAAAGTAATTGGAACAACAAAAAATCTGAACGAAAAGCAATTCAAATTACTGTTTTAGAAAAAATTAATTTTTCTGAAAAAGTTAGTATCAAACAGAATAAAAAAGACGGAACGATTATACTTACTTTAAAAAATACTGACGATAAGAAATATAAATTCGAATGGTTGGATGAAGATGGAAATAGAATCTATAATTTCGATCCAAAAGAGAATAAAACGGTTTATAAAGGGAGTGATTCATCATCTATCACAATCAAAAATGAATTCTTAGGTTCTACAATTTTTGTCAAGAAAATAGATAAAGAAACGACATGCTCTAGCGAAAAAGTTACAATAAAATTGTAATAAAAAAAGCGACCAAAAGGTCGCTTTTTTTATCTATATTTCAGAATAATTATTCTTTAATACGTTCTACATAAGAACCATCTTCTGTGTTGATTTTTACTTTATCACCTTCGTTGATGAATAAAGGAACACGGATTTCAGCACCAGTTTCTGTCGTTGCAGGTTTTGTAGCATTTGTAGCTGTATCACCTTTAAGACCTGGCTCTGTGTATGTAATTTCCATTACAACTGTAGTTGGTAACTCAGCTGCTAAAGCTGTTTCATCAGAAGCACGGAACAAGATTTTTACTTCGTCACCAGCTTTCATAAATTGTGAATTATCAATCAAATCTTTGTTTAAATAAACTTGAGAGAAATCATCATTATTCATGAAGTGGAAACCATTATCATCTTCATATAAATATTGGTAGTTACGTGTTTCTACACGAACTTCTTCAATTTTATGACCAGCAGAGAATGTATTGTCTAATACTTTTCCGTTAGTTAATGATTTTAATTTTGTACGAACGAAAGCAGGTCCTTTACCTGGTTTTACGTGTAAAAATTCGATAATTTTATACGTATCATTATTAAAAATAATACATAAACCTTTTCTGATATCAGAAGTTGTCGCCATTTATTCTATTGTTATTTTATTAAACTCCCGAGCTATATCCTTTCATAATTCCACGATCACTTGTATTGATAAAATCAAGGATCACTTCACGATAATGTGAATCTGGGAATTTTTCTAAGATTTGTTCTACAGCCTGAGATACGTTATTTTTTTGTTGATATAAAATTCTGTAAATACCTTGAATTTCGAAGATTTCTTCTGATGTAAAACCTTTTCTTCTCAATCCAATTGCATTAACTCCCGCATAAGCAACAGGATTTTTTGCAGCTTTAACATACGGAGGAACATCTTTACGAATTTGTGTCGCACCAGCTACAAAAGCATGTTCTCCAATTTTTGTAAATTGATGAACTGCACTATAACCACCAATAAAAGCGAAATCTCCAACTTCTATATGTCCTGCTAAACCAACCGCATTTACGATTACGACATTATTTCCTACAACACAATCGTGCGCGATATGTGCAGTTGCCATAATCAAACAATTGTCACCAATTTTAGTATAACCTAATGCATTAGTTCCTTTGTTTACAGTAACGCATTCACGAATTGTTGTATTGTCACCAATATATGTTAAAGTTTTTTCACCTTCGTACTTCAAATCTTGAGGCTCACCAGAAATTACCGTACCTGGATAAATTTTACAATTTTTTCCAATACGTGCTCCTGACATAATTGTTACATTAGGACCAATCCATGTTCCATCACCAATTTCTACATCTTCGTAAACAGAAGAGAAAGGGCTGATTGTAACATTTTCACCTATTATTGCAGTTGGATGAACATATGCCATCGGATGATTCATAACTTCCATTTCTTTAATTATTCTTTTGTAATAACTGCCATCATTTCTGCTTCCACAGCAATTTGATTGTTTACATATCCAATTCCTTGCATATGAACAATTCCTCTTCTAATTGGTTCAACCAACTCTAATTTAAACACCAATGTATCACCTGGAATAATTTTGCGTTTAAATTTAGCACTTTCAATTTTCATGAAATAAGTTGAATAATCTTGAGGATTTTCTAATTCTCCTAAAATCAATAACCCTCCTAATTGTGCCATTGCTTCAATTTGCAATACACCTGGCATAACAGGTTCTTTAGGAAAATGTCCAACAAAGAAAGGCTCGTTCATCGTTACATTTTTCACGCCGATTAAACCTGTTGCACTTTTAGAAATTACCTTGTCAATCAATAAGAATGGTGGACGATGTGGTAATAACTTCATGATATCATTAATATCATAAACTGGTTCTGCTGTCAAATCAAATTCTGGCACTTTATTGCGTTGCGCTAATTTAATTTGTTTGCTTAATTTCTTTGCAAAATTTGTATTGGTATGATGTCCAGGCTTTGTTGCAATAATTTTAGCCTTCAATTTTTTACCTACTAAAGCCAAATCTCCCACAACATCTAATAATTTGTGACGTGCAGCTTCATTTGGATAGTGTAAAGTCAAGTGATCCAAGATTCCATTCGGACGAATAGAAACATCATCTCTATTGAACGCTTTACATAATTTTTCTTTTGTTTCTGGCGTAATTTCTTTGTCAACATAAACAATTGCATTGTCTAAATCTCCACCTTTTACTAAACCAGCTTCCAACAATTGCTCTAACTCATGTAAGAAACAAAATGTTCTTGCTTGAGAGATATCTTGTTTGAAGTTTTTGATAGATGTTAAAGTTGCATTTTGAGTTCCCAAAACTTTCGTTCCGAAATCTACCATTGCTGTAACTTGGTATTCATCTGCAGGAATCGCCGTGATTTCTGATCCTGTTTCTGGATCTACATACGTTACAATTTCTTTAATTCTATAATATTCTCTGTCTTTATCTTGCTCTACAATTCCAGCAGATTCTATTGCTTCAACGAAAAAACGAGAAGAACCGTCCATAATTGGTGGTTCCGCATTGTCAATTTCAATGTAACAATTATCAATATCCATACCTACCAAAGCTGCCAAAACGTGCTCTGTTGTATGTACTTTAACTCCTTTCTTCTCTAAAGTTGTTCCTCTGGCTGTACTCACAACATACTGTGCATCAGCTTCTACTTGAGGTTGACCTTCTAAATCTGTTCTAACAAATACAAATCCTGTATCTGGTTCGGCTGGTCTAAATGTTAAGGTAACAAATTTACCTGTATGTAAGCCAACACCTTTTAGAACGGCTTCATTCGCTAAAGTTTTTTGTTTATCAGACATTAACTTTTACTTTTGTTTGTTCTCTTTTTCTAATTTATCGATTCGTTTCACAATTTCTGGAAACTTTCTAAAATGTACATACGATTTTCTAAAGCTTGACGCTTCGATTGCTGGCGAACCATACAATTGCGTTTTACTTTCTACATCACCATTAATACCACTCTGAGCTTGTACTTGTACAAAATCTCCGATTGTCAAATGACCTGCGATACCAACTTGACCTCCAATCATACAATTACGTCCAATTTTTGTAGATCCTGCTACTCCACTTTGCGAAGCAATAACAGTATTCTCTCCAATTTGAACGTTGTGAGCAATTTGAATTTGGTTATCTAATTTTACTCCTTTACGAATAATTGTAGATCCCATTGTTGCTCTATCTATTGTTGATCCTGCTCCAATTTCGACATTATCTTCAATCAAAACATTTCCTATTTGAGGAATTTTTTCGAAAGAACCATCTGGATTTGGCGCAAAACCGAAACCATCAGCACCAATCACAACATTAGAATGAATGATACAATTTTGACCAATTTCACACTCTTCATACACTTGTACGCCTGAATGTAAAACGGTATTATCACCAATCTTAGCATGATCGCCAATCGTTACATTTGGATATATTTTTACATTATTCCCAATCGAAACATTAGCTCCAATATAAGAAAAACTTCCAACATATACATTATCTCCTAGTTGCGCAGTAGAATTTACTTTCGTATATTCTTCTATTCCAACTTTATTATTTTTTATCGTATTGTAATACTGCAACAGCTTTGTAAAGGCTTGATATGCATCTTCAACCACAATCAATGTAGACGAAATAGAATCTGTTGCCACAAAATCCTTACTCACAATCACAATAGAAGCGTTTGTTGTATAGATAAAATGCTCGTATTTCGGATTAGCCAAAAACGAAATCGAACCTTCTTTTCCTTCCTCTATCTTCGATAATGTGGAAACCTCTACATTTGCATCACCTGTTACGGTTCCTTGCAATAATTGCGCAATCTCTGCAGCTTTAAATTTCATAGTCTGCAAAACTAATAATTATTCTTAAATTTATAAAATGATTATTTAAGTTATTTAACTTTTTTGTCAAATTCTTCAAATCGATATTTAAACGCTATGGTAATGATATTTTGTAATTTCTTGTTGCAAAAATTGCGTTAACAAACTTTTTTCTGAACTCGAAATTTCTTTTACCTCACCATTTTTATATAAAACCTTTATTGGACTTTTTGATTTTTCGTACGGAACAATTTTTATCGTTGTTTGTTCCACAAAATAACTTGCATCATCAATTCCTAAAGCATTTTCTACTCTATTTTTTTCAACCAAAATTTCTTCTTCGGATAATTTTGTATCCATCAAATATGATTTTGGTAATGTACGCTGAATGATATTTTTTGATAATTTACTCAAAATTAAATCATCATGAAACTGCCATTCTTTTATCGCTGATAAAACATCCGAGTCGTCCAAACGTGTGAAAATTTCTAAACCTTCTTTCGATAAACTTCCAACTTCATTTTCTTTTAAAAAGTATTTAAAAGCAAACGTTGCAAAAAGATTTTCTCCCGTTTTTGTCAATTCTTTCGCTCTTCTCAAAACGCTAATCAAAAAATTCTCTGCTGTAAACGATTTCTTATGCATATACACTTGCATGTACATAAACATACGCGCCATCAAAAATTTCTCGACCGACGAAATTCCCTTTGCTTCTATCACCAACTCATCATTCGAGACATTCATCATTGAGATAATTCGTTCCGGATTGATATTTCCTTCTACCACTCCTGTGTAAAAACTATCGCGCTTCAAATAATCCATGCGATCGCAATCCAACTGACTCGAAACTAATTGTGACAAGAACTTTTTCGGATAATTTCCTTTAAAAATTTGAATAGCTAGAGCTAATCGATTATCAAAAATTTGATTCAATTCTTCCATCAAACGAAGCGAAACTTCTTCGTGATGCGAACCATTAATTATAGAATGTTCAAGAGAATGAGAAAAAGGTCCGTGTCCCAAATCATGCAATAAAATCGCGATTAAAGCTCCATTTTCTTCTTCTGGAGTAATGTCGACGTTTTTTCTTTTGAGAATATTTAAGGCTTTTTGCATCAAATGCATACAACCTAAAGCGTGATGAAAACGAGAATGTCTCGCTCCTGGATAAACCATTTCTGTTAATCCAGTTTGCGTAATTCTACGAAGTCGCTGAAAATATGGATGTTGAATAATCTGATAAATAAGCTCGTTTGGAATCGTAATAAATCCATGAACTGGATCATTTACTATCTTCAACTTATTATTGTTTAATGGATTCAAACGTACTGTTTTGTCGGCAAAGATAAGAATTTTTACTCATTCAGAACGTTACTTTTTTGATTAAGAATGGTTTTTATAAAATATTTTAGATAAAAATCATTTTTGGAATTATTTATGCTAAATAATCATCGCAAATTTTGGGAAAACTACAATTTTGTTTAACATACAATTTTGATTTTAACATTTCCGTAATCGCTATATTTGGAATAATTCTAAAAGTAGAAATCAATATAAAAAATAAAAATATAACAAATGGCTATAAAAATTTTATGGATTGATGATGAAATCGATTTATTGAAACCACACCAGCTTTTTTTAGAGAAGAAAGGATACGATACAACAATGATAAATAATGCGACTGATGCATTAGAAGAAATAGAAAAAGAGAGCTTTGCAGCGGTTTTAATCGACGAAAATATGCCCGGTTTGAGCGGATTGGAAGCTTTACCAAAAATTAAAGAATTGCGTCCAAATCTTCCTGCTATTATGGTCACAAAAAGTGAGGAAGAACATATCATGGAAGATGCAATTGGCTCACATATAGCAGATTATTTAATTAAACCGGTTAATCCAAATCAGATTTTATTGAGTTTGAAAAAGATTTTGGACGCATCGAAAATTATTTCTGAAAAAACAGTGATTAATTATCAACAGGAATTCAGAAATATCACAATGGATATGATGAATGCACGCGATTTTGAAGATTGGCAAGAGATTTATAAAAAATTAGTTTTTTGGGAACTTGAACTTGAAAATATCGAAGATACAGCACTTTCTCAAATCATCGAAAATCAGAAAAGTGAAGCAAATGCAGCTTTCTTCAAATTTATAGAACGTAATTACGAAGATTGGTTGCACGACGACGAAGATCGTCCCGTTTTATCACATACAATTTTCAATCAATTGGTTCGACCTCATCTTGGAAAAGATAAAAATGTTTTATTGATTATGGTGGATAATTTACGCTACGATCAATGGAAAGTTATTGAGCCAATTTTCAATCGTTATTATAATTCAGAAGCCGAAAATCTATATTACAGTATTTTACCTTCGGCAACTCAATATGCGAGAAATGCGTTCTTTTCGGGTTTAATGCCTTTGGAAATTGAGAAAAAATATCCTGAATATTGGTTGAATGATACCGATGAAGGAAATAAAAATATGTACGAAAAAGAATTATTAGGTGAACAATTAAAACGTCTTGGTTTTGGCGATTTATCGTATAATTATTTCAAAATTTTAAATTCTGATTTCGAGAAAAAAATTGCAGATGATTTTAATAATTACAAAAAGAACAATCTAAATGTAATTGTCTACAACTTTATCGATATTCTTTCGCATGCGAAAACGGACAACAAAATTGTTGGTGAAATTATTCGTGATGATAAAACGTATCGTTCGATCACAAAACATTGGTTTGAGAATTCATATTTAATGGAAATTGTGAAAAAAGCGGCGCAAGAAAAAATGAAAATTATTGTAACAACCGATCACGGAACAATTTACGTAAAGGAACCTACAAAAGTGATTGGCGACAAAGAAGCAAGTACAAATTTGCGTTATAAACTGGGGAAACAATTGCAATATGATCCGAAAGATGTTTTGGCGGTTGAGCAACCAGAAAAATTCCTTTTACCTAAGGTTAATGTTACGTCAAAGTATATCTTTGCAAAAGAAAATTTATTTTTAACGTATCCAAAAAATTACAATCATTTCGTTAATTATTACAAAAACACTTACCAACATGGTGGAATTTCGTTGGAGGAAATAATTATCCCAATGGTTGTTTTAACACCAAAAAATTAAATGGAATTTATCATCAATAATTTAGACGAATTACCAGAAGTTGCTCAAAAAATAATCGATCAACTTCAGTATAAATTAATCACTTTCGAAGGAGAAATGGGAGCTGGAAAAACAACTTTTATCAAAGAGTTTGTAAAAGCTTTGGGAACAAATGATGAAGTTTCGAGTCCTACTTTTTCGATTGTTAATGAATATGAAACAGATAAAGGAAAAGTTTATCATTTCGATTTTTATCGTCTAAATCACGAAGATGAAGCCTTAGATTTTGGGATTGAAGAATATTTATATTCTAATCAATATTGTTTAATGGAATGGCCAAATAAAATTGCTAACTTTATACCAGATGAGCACCACACAATTACATTGGAAAATGTAGATGGCGTTCGTCATTTAAATTTTAGCTAATACTATATGGACGGAAAAAATATTTTCACGCCTTTTTCTCAGGAAGATCTTATTCCTCAACCCGAGCGTTTAGAGATTCCTCACAAGAAAGAACGCTTTGATATTGGAATTCCAAAAGAAACAAATAATCAAGAAAAAAGAATTTGTCTTTCTCCTGATGCAGTCGAAATTTTGGTCAATAATGGACACCAAGTTACGATAGAAACTGGAGCAGGAGAAGGTGCAAATTATTCGGATAAAGAATATTCGGAAGCTGGTGCGCAAATTTCTTACAATACGCAAGCTGTTTTCGAGAAACCTATTATTCTAAAAGTTGGTCCACTTACTTTAGATGAAATTGATTGGATAAAACCAAATGCGTTAATTATTTCATCTGTTCCGGCGAATACTTTAAGACGCGAATATTTTCAGAAATTAATTACAAAACGTGTAAACGCTGTTGGATTTGAATTTATTCGTGATGAACAAAATCATTTACCAGTCGTTCGTTTATTAAGTGAAATTGCAGGAACAACGGCAATTTTGGTTGCAAGTGAATTGATGTCTTCTACAAACGGAGGAAATGGAATTTTGATGGGCGGCGTAACAGGAGTTCGACCAACAGAAGTTGTGATTCTTGGAGCTGGAACGGTTGCAGAAAATGCAGCAAGAACAGCTTTGGGTTTAGGTGCTTCGGTTCGTGTTTTTGATAATTCATTAACAAGATTAAGACGATTACAACAAAATATAGGACAACGAGTTTCTACTTCTACATTAGATCCAAAAGAATTAGGAAAAGCTTTGCGACGTTGCGATTTAGCAATCGGTGCACTTCGCGGAGAAACGCGTACACCTTGTGTTGTAACTGAGATGATGGTACAAAATATGAAAGCTGGCGCTGTAATTATTGATGTGAGCATTGATCAAGGTGGATGTTTCGAAACATCTGAATTAACAACTCACGATCATCCGATCATTATTAAGAATGATATAATTCATTATGCAGTTTCTAACATCACTTCTCGCGTCGCACGCACCTCTACCAAAGCATTGAGCAATTATTTCTTGTCGTATTTATTCCAAATTTCTGAAGAATCTGGTTTTTCGAATGTAGTACAATCGGATAAAACTATAAGAAATGGCGTATATTTGTACAAAGGAAGAATTGTAAAAAAGAACTTATGTGATTGGTTTGATTTACCATTTCACGACATTAATTTATTGATCATATGACGTTTACGCAAAGATTTATGAAGTATTTGATGGGAGTTGGAATTGGGTTAGTTTTCGTCGCTATGGCGTTTGGACCTCGTGCTTTCTCATGTAATTACTTTCCAAATGCAAGAGTTTTGGATGAAGCTTTTTCAAAAAGATTAGCTATTTCACCAGAAGCTCAAGCATTTTTAAAAGCAGAAAATTTAGATTCGACATTCTTGAAAAAAGAATTATTCAAAAGAAGTAAAGTTGATTTTGATCACTCGAAAAAAGATCAAGTTCCTTGTAGAGAATATTTGGCAAACTATAAAAGCAAAGACAATACAAAGGATTATGATTTTGTATTAGAAATTTGCAAAGAAGATTCAAAATTAGTTTCCATCAAAAAGAAATAAAACAAAAAACCACTTCAATTGAAGTGGTTTTTTGTTTTATAATTAATTTATAAATTTCAAAATTGCTAAAACAATTACGAAGATTAATATTGCGACAATAATTACATCTTTAAATTGCACTTTTTTAGTTCCGAACTCTACATTTCGGTTTAAACTTTTTCTTTTTTTATTGGATTGCATAGGTTGATATTTGACTGCAAATTTATTAAATATTATCAAATATCAAACCTTTATTTTATTCTAAAATATTTAATTTACAATAAGATATCTTAAATCCCAATTTCTATCTGAAAACGCGCGTACCAGTTGTTTTTCTTTTCTAAATTATAGAATTTTTGTTGTTCATACGTAAATTCTGCTTGTAATTTGAAAGCATGTTCCCAAATATATTTTGTCAAACCTAATGTGTATTGATTTGTATTCGGTGTAAACTCAAAAATTTCTTTATCTACTGTTTGAGTTGAATAACGTCCTATCACCTCCCAGTGTTTCGGGAATGTGTATGAACCTTGAAAATCCATTCCTTCTCCATTATAGATATAATTAAAATCAGAAATATCTGTAGGGTTATAAAATAACACATTATCAGAATTACGATTCATATAAGAATACATCAAATTCCATCCACGATATTTTAACATCACATCCAAAAACAATGATTTTATATTAGCTGTTCCTCCACCTACAATATCATCTCCTAACATTCCTGCTGTTCTATGTGCTCTATCATTGTAACTATAAGCTCCCGAAATCATCAATTTTGGTGTTTGTTCGTGAACTAAATCACCTTCATAATTACTTCCACCTTTTGTAAATTCTCCAAGTGGAAACAACTCAACTTTTCCTGTATAAGCTAAACCAGTATCCTTAAAACTTGTCCAATTTCGCCCTTCACCAGTAGAAATAGCTCCTCTCAAAATATAAGAGAATTTTTCTTGATTTCTTTTATTGTATAAGACTTGAAATCCAAAATCGCGATCGATATTAAAATCTGCATTATTGATAGATCGATCCGTTAATTGTAATGCTCCAGAAGAATTAACACGTTGTCTATTTCCTGGAAGTTTTGTTTGACCAAATCCTAAACTCCAATGTTTATTTGGGTAATAGAAAATCATCGCATCACGAATAATATTTGTATTCTTACCCTCTTCTGCTTTTCCTACATCACCTGCTGCAAAAGATAATTGCATCGAATAACCAAATTTTGGATCTCCGATATATCCATCAAAACGCAATCTTAAACGACGAATTTGTCCATCAATATTATCTTCTTCTCCATCATTATGATTATAACTAATGCGATTTTGCATACGAAATCTAATATTGACCTGATAAAGACTATCTGGAGAAGTAATTCCCAATCCGTTACCATAGCTGTAATAAGGCGACATCATATTCTTAAAATCCTGTACAGTTTTCTTTTTAGATTCTGTAGAATCTTTTACTTGCGCATACGAACTGATTGAAAATACAATAAGTATTAATATTAAAAATTGCCTCATGTTTATTTATTTATTTCTTGATTCGTGTGCAAAAATGCAGTTAATAAAATTAAATAATTGTAATGCGTAAATTAAATTAACGTTAACAATGACTCGAAGTTACGTATTCGATGATTGTCATCAATTTCTATGATTTCGATTTGTTGTGGAAAGATATTTTGTTGAATTTCAAAGAAAGTTTTTAGTTTTTCAAAATCCAAAACTTCGTCATGTACAGAAAGAAAAACCGTTGTATTTTCGAAACGATTCATAT
This sequence comes from Empedobacter sp. UBA6305, assembly GCF_002440405.1. NCBI lineage: Bacteria > Pseudomonadati > Bacteroidota > Flavobacteriia > Flavobacteriales > Weeksellaceae > Empedobacter > Empedobacter sp. UBA6305. Next base: position 78,104 of record NZ_DJTP01000022.1, read on the forward strand.
CCACTAAATATTGCGAAAGATTTTCTGGAAAATTATTTTCGACTTTCATCGACACATCAACCAAAGGATTTAACAAAATTAATTCACTCGATTTTCCATTTTCCTTTAATTTTTGTTGCAATTGCCAACCAAAATTCCCTCCAGTAGAACTTCCTATAATTGCCAAATCATTTACCAAACCTTTTAAATGTTCGTAAGCTTCAAATAAAATAGTTGCAATATTGTCCTCCGTTTTCCATTCAATACAAATAGCTGAAGGATAATTTTTTAGAATAGTTTTGAATTTGGTTGAATTTGCCGAACTATTTAGTCCATGGATATAAACAATTTGTCGATTATTAGTATTCATATTCAGTGCAATTATCCCTCTAAATTAAAACTTTTTCAAGAAGTTAATTATACATGAAATGTAAATTTAACAATATAATTGTGTTGTAAGAAATTCTTTTGACAAAAAAAGCGACCAAATTGGTCGCTTTTAAATATTTACTATAATTATTTCTCTAGATCAAATCCCCAATCAATACCTTTATTAATTGCAGAAACACCTTCTGTCATCCATTTCGGAGCAGGTTTATCTTTCAGATAATGATCAAAAAATTGAACTTGACGTTGTTGAATATCATTTTTATTCGCACGTTTTATCAAGTTATGATCATCTCCGTTATAATTTAACATCCAAACTGGTTTTTGTAAACGACGCAATGCCATAAACATTTCAATTCCTTGATACCAAGGAACAGCACCGTCTTCGTCGTTATGCATGATTACAACTGGCGTCGTAACTTTTGGCATATTAAACAAAGGCGAATTTTCGATATATAATTCCGGCGCTTCCCACAAGGTTTTACCGATTCTACTTTGCGTTTGTTCGTACTGAAATTGACGACTCATACCCGTCCCCCAACGAATTCCACCATAAGCAGAAGTCATATTAACAACAGGCGCACCCGTCCAAGCAGCAGCATACATATTGGTTGCAGTGATCAAATGTGCAACTTGGTAACCTCCCCAACTTTGTCCTTGTATAGCGATTTTACTTCCATTTACCCACGTATTTTTCTTCAACGCTTCTACTCCAGAATTGATATAATCTTCGGCAGATTTACCAGGATGACCAATTGTATATGAAATATCTGGTGTAAACACAATGTAATCGTTACTTACAAAATATGTGTGATTAATACGAGAAGGCGTTGGCGCAGGCGCTTGATAACGATTCAAATTATCCGAAAGTTTTTCGTAGAAGTAAACAATCATCGGATATTTTTTATTTGGATCAAAATTCTCTGGTTTATACACAACTCCTGTTGCATCTTTACCTGAATACGTTTTCCACGTTACCAACTCACCATTCCCCCATAAATAATCTTTTTGTTGCGGATTGATTGCAGATATCTTTTTCTCATCTTTAAAATTTGTTGAAACATAAACATCAGGCGAATTTCGGAACGATTCTTTTGTATAAATAAATTCGTTGGCATTCAACGCTTTCTTCATTTTTTGCGTTCCCCAAGTATTCGACATGACAACTTCTTCAGGATTTTTTGCTTTCGAAATGATTGTTTGATAAACCCCTGATTGTTTATTCTGATTATTAAAAGCACCTAAATAAACTAAATTATCTCGATTAATTGTTTTAATATCATCATTTAATTGATTGATACCAAACGTAATATTATGTTTACGACCGAAACCATTTGTCATATTTTCTGGACGACGTTTTCCAACCAAATCAAACTCCCAAATATCATATCGATCTTTGATTAAAACCGTTTCGTCATTATCAGTAAAATAGGCAACTCCATATTCTTGCGCTAAAGTTGGTGAATCATTTTCTTCGTCATAAAATTTCACTTTCAGCTTTTTATTCAGAACTTTTGTTTCCTTTGTTTCGATATTATAGCTCGACCATAATCCATTTTCGGCATTATAAAAAACAGCAAATTTTCCATTCGGCGACATTTCCACTTTTCCAGCCAAAGCTTTTGCAAATAATTCACGCTCTCCCGTTTTCGTATTAATGATATAATAATCTTTACGACCTGTTACATCCCAATTCAAGCTTAATCGATAGGCATTATCAGAAGTTCCTAAAGCAAAATTTGAATTTCCTTCGTTCAAAATCTCGACTTGATTCATATCCAAATCCGCTAATTGTGTCACTTTTACAGGATTCGATAAATCAATCACAGATAGGTACGAACGTTTTTTCTCTCGCTCAAGATTCTTCAATTGTTGTGGTTGAATAAAATCGTCTTTGTAACTCCAAACATCCACTTTTGCATGATCATCAGCAATCAAAGTTGTGTCTTTTTCTGCTAATTTCGGCATCAAACCAATGAACAAAGAATTTCCATCTTTGCTAAATTTTGGTTGACGATTTTCTGAAACTTGCCAATCTTTTTTCAATCCTAACAATTCAGATTTCCTGATTTGTTGCGGATTATTTGTTGTAGAATAATATAAATAATATGTTTTATTTTCCTTTTTCTCTTCGTCAGAAGTTCCAACAAAAGCGACTTTATTTGCTAATTCATCAAACGCAAATTGTTTAAAATCACCAATTGTATCTACCAATTGTTTTTGAACAAACGTTGCTGTATTCACTAAGAAAACACCATATTTAGTTTTATCTAAACTATCTTTTTTCTCTTGTTTAGTCGAAAAAATTAATTGCTTACCATTCTCGCTAAACTCATAATTCATCACATTTTTGAATGATTTTCTCTGACCTGAAATCAAATTTCTCAACACCAATTCTAACGGCGTATCTTTCTTATCTTTTCCAGCTGATTTTGCAACTTTATCCTTCGTTTTTGTAGAATCTGACTTGTCTTTTTTATCATTCTTCGTTTCTTCTTTTTCTAATAAATAAGCTAAAAGAGAACCTCCTTTTTTCGGTGTTTTGAATGATTTTATATTTGGTAATTTCTCGACTTGATTTGTTGCAAGATTTAATATTCCGATTGAATCTTTAGCAATTTCATGTTCCTTTTTCTTTTTGATTCGAACCAATTTCAAATCTTTGTAAAAAGGTCGAATTTTAAAAACGGCAAATTTAGAATCTGCTGTAAAAACACTTTGTTCACCACGATGAAAACTTAGATTTTTATCTGTTTTCAAACCAAAAAAGTTCAATGTATTATCGCTTTCTTGTGCATATACTTGATAAGCAACCCACGAACCATTATTTGATAATTCTTTCATTCCGATTGATTGCCATTCATCAAAAACAGTCAAATCAAGAGGTTTCTTTTGCGCATCAACATTCGTTGCCAATAAAGCAATTGCAGCTGCATACATTGCTTTTTTCATCATCAGTTGAGTCGCATAATTTTTCAATATTTTAGTAGATAATTTCGATTTCATTCTAACTAATTTTTATGCGTTAATTTTTAAAGAAATGTGAAAATACTAAAGTTTTTAGAAACTATGGGGATATTTTAGTTTAATAATACTTTTCAGTTGTATTTTTGTTAAAATTCTTTTTATGAAAAAATATCTATTAAGTATTGGATTCGGAATTTCGATGATTGCATCAGCACAAAATATTCAGATTGTTCCACTTGGTGTTTATGGAGGTAGCAATGAAAGCAATCTTTCATCTTATTTGATTGGTGAAGAAACAACAAACAGCTATTTAGCATTGGATGCAGGAACAATTCTTTCTGGAATCAATAAAGCAATAGAGAAAGGTACTTTTGAAGAACAAAACAATAAAATTCTGAAAAACTATATCAAAGGATATTTTATTTCACATGGACATTTGGATCATCTTTCTGGGATGATTATTAATTCTCCAGAAGATTCTAACAAGCCTATTTATGGTATTTCTGAAACAATTTCAGTTTTAAAAAATAAATATTTTACCAATGATGCTTGGGCAAATTTTGCCAATGAAGGTGAATCGCCAATTTTGAATAAATATTACTACAAATACGCAGAAATAGGAATACCTTTCACAATAGAAGGTACTAATTTCACAGGAACTATTTACGAATTGAGTCATGTAAACCCTTTAAAAAGTTCAGCAATATTAGTCGAAAATGGTTCAAATGCAGTCTTATATTTTGGTGATACAGGAGCTGATCGTATCGAAAAAACTCAAAACTTATCAACTATTTGGAAAGCAATTTCACCTAAAATTAAATCAGGAAAATTAAAAACAATGATGTTAGAAGTTTCTTTTCCGAATTCTCAACCCGAAAAATTATTATTTGGTCATTTAACCCCAAAATTAATGAACGAAGAATTAGGCGAATTAGCGAAAGAAGTTGGAAAAAGTAGGTTGAAAGGTTTAACAATTATCGTTACTCATATCAAGCCAAAAGATGATTATGAGCAAAAAATTAAAGACGAATTGTTAAAAGATAATCCATATAACATCAATTATATTTTCCCTCAACAAGGTGAAAGAATAACTCTTAAATAAATAATAAATACGAATTTATCATTTAAAGACAAAATAATTTTCAACTATTTATTTTAGTCGGTCAATTTTTATTATTTTGATAAATTAGCACTATTGATTTTTCATTTATTCGAATGGCTATTTTACATTTGAATAAACCATAAGAAAAAATGATCGCGCAAATAGGAGAAATTTTATTAATCGACAACCAACAATATATTATAGCCGAACAACCATTACATCATTATTTTAGAGAATTAAATCATCCACCTTATTTTACTCCACCTTCGCCAACATGCTGGAGAGGATATTATGGGAAATGGGAATTGAGAAATGACGAATTGTTTTTGATTAATTTCAGAGGATATTTGGATGGTTTGGATGAAGTTGAATTGAATTATTTGTTTCCGAGAAGAGAAGAAGTTTTTGCGAGCTGGTATTCTGGAATCATTAAAATCTCACAAGGAAAATTATTACAATTTAACCAATTGACACATACATCAATTTATGAAGAAGATTTAATGTTGTGTTTTGAAAACGGAAAACTAATCGATTATATCGTTCATAGTAATTGCACAAATTCTGAACGAGAAGTTGAGATCTAATCAATCGAATACTTCAAAACTTGTCGGTGAATTCGTCTTGTTATTTGACCTTATTATTCTTTCGAATTCACCGATTTTTAATAAAATAAAGTTTAAAATGGTTTTCGTAAATTTGAGAAGCAAGCTTCTCCTCTACTTCATTTATCAACCAAATAGATAGTACAACTATGAAAAAAATATTAGTTTGTTTAATTTTAGTGATGACGCAAATGAATTATGGACAACAATTCTTGACTGCAGAGCAATCGGATCCAAAGAATTTTAATTGGATGAAAGGGTTTCCACCTGCAAAAGAAGATATTTTGTCCGCTATAGATGGTAGCTTTTTTAACTTTCCGGCTTTGCGTTACAGCGTTTGTCATATGCGCGAGTTTTTCCCAACTGTAAATGTTGCTTCGGCACAAGAAAACAGATATACTTGGGCAACTAAATTGGATCAATCTATCGATAATGTGACTTTTACTCCTTTAGAAACTAAAGAAACTATGACATGGAAAGAATCTTTGCAAAAAAATTATACCGATGGAATTATTGTTTTACACAAAGGCGCTATTGTTTATGAGAATTACTTTGGAGAACTAAACAAAAACGGAACTCATACCTTGATGTCGGTTAGTAAAACCTTAACGGGTACATTGGGCGGAATGTTAGTTGCCGAAGGTATTCTAGATGAGAATAAAAAATGTAGTGATTATATTCCTGAATTGAAAACCTCAGCTTTTGGTGATGCTACGATTCGTCAAGTTTTGGACATGACCACAGCTTTACAGTATAGTGAAGATTACAGCGATCCGAATGCAGAAGTGTGGGCTTTTTCGGCTGCTGGAAATCCTTTTCCTAAACCTGCTAATTATAATGGACCTACAAATTATTATGATTATCTAAAAACAGTCAAGAAAAATGGTAAACATGGCGAAGCTTTTGGTTATAAAACAGTGAATACTGATGTGATGGGTTGGATTATTACAAAAGTATTGAATAAACCTTTGGCTCAAATTCTATCTGAAAAATTTTGGCAACCGTTGGGAACTAACTTTGATGGATATTACCAGATTGATGGTGCTGGAATTGCTTTTGCAGGAGGTGGATTTAATGCAAACCTTAGAGATTTGGCAATGTTTGGAGAAATGATAAGAAACAATGGTTACTTTAATAATCATCAAATTTTGCCTAAAAAATTGGTTGACGAAATAAAAAAAGGAGGAAATCAAAAAGCTTTTGCAAAGGCAGATTATAAACTTCTAAAAGGCTGGAGCTACAAAGATATGTGGTGGGTAACCAATAATGAGCATCAAGCATTTATGGCGCGTGGCGTTCATGGTCAAGCGATCTATGTTGATCCAAAAGCGGAAATGGTTATTGTGCGATTTGCTTCCAATCCGGTTGCATCGAATAGTGCGAACGACCCGTATTCGTTACCAGCTTATCATGCTGTTGCAAAATATTTATTGACTAAATAACAAAAAGCTCAACTAATGTTGAGCTTTTATTTTATATGATAATTTGTTCGAATTAATCTTCTGATTCTTCTACTTCCGATTGTAAGCCTTCTCCAAATTCACTTAAAGCAGAATTTAATGAAATCTCTGTACAATACTTAGATCCTAAATCTAATCCTTTTTGTAAAAACTCTTCCGCTTTTTCCTTTTCTCCTGTAAAATAGTAATACGTATAAAATAATCCGTATCCATCTGGATTTCCTAAATCAATCACACGTTGTGCTAATTGCTGTAACTCTTTATTTGGTTTTAATTTCAACTCTTCTGTTGCACTTAATGTTTCGAAAACACCACCAGATTGTTCAGCAAATTTATAGGCAAAAACTACTTTACAACTTTCATCAAAACCTTCTTTACACAGTTTTGCATTTGCAGCTTCATTTTCTTTTAATTTTTTAGTTAAACTTTCTTCATCAAAATCAAACAAATAGGTTGCATTATTTTTAAAATTAATATCATAATTCTCTGCCATCCAATTTGCACGTTGTGCTAATTTAGAATCTGATTGAGGTTTATTTTCGAAAGATTTCAAATTTGATTTATACACTTTTTTATCCACCCAATCTGAAATTCCTTTTAATTGATTTTTCTCTTTTTTGAAGATAAAAACCGTTTTTTCGACAAATATTATAACCGAATCATTGCGTTCTGTAAATTCGTAACCAACCTCATCAAATTCACCGATTGTTACTCTTCCTTTTCCATCAAATTTCAATGGATTATATAATTCATCTTTTGCTTTTGTTGTAAAAACGCCTTCTAACGTATTAGTCGCTTGTTGAGCAAAAAGTGCTGACACCATAAAGAATGTTGTCAATAAAAATAGTTTTTTCATTTTTTAGAAAGTCTCAATTAATATTACGCCAAAAATAAACGTTTTAATTCGTCTAAAACTCACTAATTATAGTTAAAAATAAATTTCTTTGTTATCAACCAAGGACTCGGATAAGGTAAAACACACCTGTTTATAATCAACCGAGGACTCGGGTAAGTTAAAACACATCTGTTTAGAATAAAAACGTCGCACAATAACTAAGCTTTCGTCTTGCCCAGAGGGCATGAGATGGAAGCCTGTTGAACGGAACCGAAGTTAGCTTTTAATTCTTATGGAGTTATCGAAGTTTAGTTTTAAGCTATATAAGCAGTATTTTATATGATTACTGCTTTTTTTTATGCTTACGTAGAATGCGAAGTAGTGAAAACCTTAGTTTTTAAAATAGTATATACTCCACAAAAAAAGCTCCTCTCAGGAGCTTTTTGGGTTATGCAACGTTATTTATATATTCTTTTTTGACAATTAGTAAAAGAAAACACGAGCAAAAGTGGGAGAAAATTTGTAGGATTGTAGTTTTACAATAAGGGGTTTGATTGTGATTTTTTGGTATATTTGAGTGTAAAAAAAAATATTATTAACTATTTTAAAAGTAAATAAAATCAAGATTTAATGACTAATACAATAAAAACAAATTGGAAAACAACTGATTTTCGTTTTGTAGCTTTTTTAGATATATTAGGTTTCAAAGATAGTATTATGAGAAATACTCATGATGAAATTTATTCTAGATTAACCTCTATTAACAAATTCAAAAAAAGTATAGAAAAAACAAATTATAGTACTCATCTTGATGGATGCTATAGTGATACTGAAGTGTATATCGTTAACTTCTCTGATTCAATTGTTATCTTCTCTAAAAATGATGATAAATATAATTTTGAATATTTCCTTATTATGGTCAGATATTTATTTGGGTGTAATCTTCCCCTTGTTAA
>NZ_DJTP01000032.1:0-52670 GCF_002440405.1 Empedobacter sp. UBA6305
ACAGTTTTTTGGATATTGCCTTTATTTACAACGAATTACGACTCTCTATTCCTAAAGTATTGTAAATAACCTTCAAATGATATTTCACTGTATTCTCAGAAATATAGAGTTCAGTTGCAATTTCTTTATTTGTAAATCCTTTTTTTACTAATTCGATGATATCCAATTGCCTTTCCGAAAGATTATAATCACTTAAAATGATTTTCTTTTCAACTTGATTTGCATTATTTGAATGATTAATCAAATTAGAAAGTTTATTTCTCATCCGTTCATTTTCATTTTCAACAAGTTTTCTTTTTTCGATGTTTATCTTGTAGAATTTATAAAGAACAATTAATAATATGATCAAAATTGCAGAAATAATAACCAGAAATAGTCGGATATTTTTCTGATTTCGAACTTCTAAATCATTTCGTTTGTTAATGATTTCTCTTTCTAAATTTTGTAATTTTCCACTTTGATTAATTGCATCATAATCGGTTGCAAGATCATTCACAATTAATCTTGTTTTATATGCTTTTTCCCAATCTTCATTCTGAGCATAATACCAAGTAAGAGATTCGTACATATTCAAAATATAAAGTTTTATACCATAATGTTTTGCATAATATAACCCTTTGTTAAAAGCTTCTAAAGCCTTCTTATTGTCTTTTGTTTCTGTATATAAGTGTAAAAGCTTTCTATAAATATTAGGTAAATGTTTGGGAGATTTTTGCTTCAAAATTTTTATCCCTTCCAAATAATCTTTTTCTGCCTGAATATAATTTTTATTTATACTATTCATTGTGCCTATAACAGAAATATAAAAGCCAAACGTTTCGGCATCCAAATATTTTAAATTAGATTTATTTACTTTTTCGAGCAATTCCTCAACCTTATCATATTTTAAATAATCAAATTGGATAAAGATTCGTTCAATCAAAACTCTTGTCTCAACTTCGGATTTGTATTTAGCACTCTTTAAACCATATTTTTCAGCAACGTTTAAATTTTCTTCTGCTTCTGGATAATTTAATAATGTTTTATATGTAAGATATTTTAACAAATACAGATTATATAAATCGTAATTCGTTACGTTTTTAGAATGTATAATACTATCCAATTTGATAATTGATTTATCAAATGAACCAATTTCATTATAAGATGAAATTTCTTTTTTTAGAATTTCGGAATTTATTGTATTTCCTATCCCTACCTGGGTGAAAAATAGAGTAAAGAATATTAAAAGTGTTTTGTTATTCATTTTTATTATATGACTGATATTTAGTAAAGTAACTCAACTACCCATAGGTAGTAATCATTAAACTACCTCATAACTACTCCTGCAAAAGTAGGAATTTAAGTACTGAATCCTAAAATTTGCAAAGAATTTATTTAACACATAAATCTAGTGTTAATAGCTAATTATTTATAAAAATGAAGATTATTTTATCTACTTTATTACTATTGTTGTGTAGTATGGGTTTCTCTCAAAATTTGGATTACAAAAATTTAAAACAATTTATTGGAAATCGAGTAAATGAGTTAGAGGATTTTTATAAAGTTTCTTCTACATCTGTTGAAGATAATTTTGGAAATCAAAAAGTAATGTACAACTCAGTAAAAATTGAACCATATACGTTGAATATTGAGGTAGAAACTGAAGGTAAAAATATAAAACGTATTGTGGTCAAAAATTCTGAAAATAGAACTAGTTTCTTTAAAAATATTGCAGAAGAAATAGAAAAAGAAGCTCCAATTAAGAAAAACTATAAGACGTATTATATTTCTTTAGTTAAGAGCTCAACAAAAAAGAAAATCTATCAAGAATCAATTGATCAATTAATTGATTTATTGAAAAAACCGACCACCAATCTAAAAGAAAATTATGGTTTACTGGAATCTAGTCCTCTAAAAACCACAATTACAATCAACGAAACTGAAAGTATTTTAGAGATCAATTAAAATTAAGTCAATATTTAAAACAATTAACAATGAAAAACATTTTTATTTTAGGATTAGGTCTTATGGCTTCGCTAGCATTTGGACAAGTAGATAAAATTTACAAACATTCTGGTGAGATTATCGAAGGTCAGATTAAGCGTGTAGGAGAATTTACGGTAGAATATACGTATGATGGAGAAGATGCTATACAGTCTTTGAGTAAATATTCTGTTAATAAAGTATTTTACGGGAAAAGTACACGTATTGAAGATGTTTCTGATAAAATTGAAATTACTGACGATAAAGATTGGGGGAAAGTGATTATTTTGGAAGATAAATCTTTGGTTGCAGGTTTGAAAAAAGGAGATGATTTAAAATCTAAAACAGGTATGATTAACTTCAGAACTGGAAATGGAAAAGATGAACGTGCAGAAAAAGTTTTGAAACAACAAGCTGCAGAAGTTAGATGTCCATTTATTCTATTATTATCTGATAAAATGACAGGTAAATCGGCAAAGAAAACAGGAAGCTGTTACAAGTACCAATAATAGGATTACTATAAACTATATAATGTACTATTAATTATTTGACAAATAAGTCGTGGTAGCTCGCGGCTTATTTTCTTTTAAAAAAATGAACAAAGAAATAGTGTATTCACGAAAACGCAAACGAACAACAAATTTTGGTTCGAAAAAAATAAATTACTTAGATATTTTGATTGTTGTTTCAATTATCGTTGTTACAATTTCAATTATAATCAACTATTTGAATTAATTTTCTAGAAATGCTCGCTACTACTTCACTTTATTTTTGATCCACTTCGCAACGGGTTTCTCAAAATATTCAAACGTTAATGCACTTAGAATTAAAGCAATTACAAAATAAATTCCAATTTTCTGGAAATCATTGATTTTAGGTAAATATTGATTTCCATATTTTATCACAATCATATGAATCATGTAAAACGCAAAACTGATTTCACCTAAATAAACCAATGTTTTATGTTGAAGTATTCTCGAAAATAAACCTTTTTGTAATGCAAAAACTAAGACAATTCCAACCATCGGAATCCAATAATAAATTCCGTAACGAAAAGCTCTCGCAACATCATTGTGGAAGTAAAAAAAGATTGCCAAAACTGTAATTGCAGCGATCTCTATTAAAGTTCCTTTCGAAAAATTGATAGGCGTATCTTTTATCTTTTTATAGATTTGACAGGTAATAATTCCTAAAATAAAATCGAAACTGCGAACAATTGGATTGATGTAAAAAATCGCTTTTTCCAATTTCATATTTGTTCTGAAATAAGGTTCTGCAAAAATAATAATCGGAATAATTAGTAATAAAATATATTTCAGTTTCGGGAATTTATGCAACCAAATCACATAAAAAGGAAACATCAAATAGAAAAATAATTCGGTCGAAATACTCCAGGAAACGTTATTAATAGAGAAATAAAAATCTTTTACCGGAATATAAGATTGCAATAAAAATAAGTTCGCACCTGCAATATCCCAATGAAAATAACCTTGCCAAACATTGATGATAACAAATGGTAACATGACACAAAAGGTTAGGACATGAAGTGGATAAATTCGAGCAATTCGCGCGATATAAAACTTCTTTTTATCAAAATTTGGATTGTCGATGACTTTCTTTTCGTAATTAAGCGCTATAACAAATCCGCTTAAAATAAAGAAAAAACCAACACCAAGATAACCTTCGAAAAAGACGTTATTTTTTAGATAATTATACCAAGCTAAATCAGTTTTTACAAACGTTAAATGGCTTAAGAAAACGACAAAAGCAAAGAAAAAACGTAAAGAAGTTAAGCTATTTAGCATTAGTCAATAATTTTAATTTCCATTTGATAATATTCGTCAAACATGCGAATAAATTCTTCCAATTTACTTTCTCTTACTGAAATTGTAAACATACATTTATCAGAAAAATGTTTGTCTTTAATTTCTCCAGAAATCCGATAGACATTGCGTTCTACAATTCCTTGTTGATCATAGTTAAAAACCATTTTCACACGTTTTGAAACAAATTTTTCTACAATATTTGCTTCTTCTAACACAACTTGTGCCGCATATTTATAGGCTTTTACCAAACCAGGAATTCCTAATTTTGTTCCACCAAAATAACGTACAGAAACAATTAAAACATTGGTGATTTCGCTTGATAAAATTTGATTATAAATTGGTAAACCAGCCGAACCATTTGGCTCACCGTCATCATTTGCACGATGATTTTTACCATCTATACCAAGAGCGTACGCGTAACAATGATGATTTGCATCGGGATGAATTTCGCGTAATTGATCCAAATAAATTTTGATGTCATCTTCATTTTCAATTGGATAAGCAAAATTAATAAACTTACTACCCAATTCTTTGAAAATTACATCTTCCACCGCTTTCTCGATTGTACGATAATTGTCCGTCATGTTGTATTGAAAAGTAGCGCAAAGATAGTTTAAATAGTACTTTTAAAGAAAAAAGGTTTTATATTTATGAATGATGAAAAAATTTAATATAAATGAAAGCTTATTTATTTTTATTCATACTAATGTGTTCGAGTATTCTTTTTGCCAGAGTATTTCAAAGAAGGAATTTAAAAGGATCATTAATAATTCAATGATAGATTATAATTATAGAATTATTACAGATAATCAAGATAGTATGTTTTACAAAACTGAAAATCTGAAGATTTATAATAGTTCAATTGGAAAATCTAAATTTCAATTTCGTCGTACAATAGAATTTAGATTTTTGAAAAATAATAAAGTAAATTTAATTGATTGCCAAAATTGTAATGAACCATCATTTTGCTATGTAACAAAAAAACAAAATATTTTTAATTATAAAATTGATAATGTTGGTGGGAAATTAATATTTAAGCTACAAAATAAATTTTATAAAATGAGTTTTCTTGTTGAATCAATAAATAACATAGAATTTGAGAAGAATAAATTTTCTGAAATAATTATTAAACGAAAATTTTAATAAATTCAAATAAATCATAAATAAAAAAAGAACCTTAAAATCTAAGGCTCTTCAATTTCTATTCTATTTTCGAAAATATTTAATTCATCATTCAGAAAACGATGTTTTTCAGTTCGTGTTCCTTTGAGTCGAGGAGCTAAAATTCCTTCATTCCAAATAGTATCCGAGCTCAAAATTCGTGCTTCATCCCACAAATCAGCATCAATAAAATGTCGTATGGTATCACTTCCACCTTCAATAATTAAGGATTGAACATTGTTTTCGTATAAATAATCCATCACTTGTGGCAATATTTTTTGCGTAAAATCTAATTGAACAAGTTCTAAATTTTCTTCAGAACAATTTTCAATCGAATTGAAAATTACAGTAGGTTGTGTTTGATCAAACAAATGGAAACTTCTCGGAATCGCTAAGTTTTTGTCAATCGCAATTCTCAACGGATTATTTCCTTTCCATAATCGTGTGTTAAGTTGTGGATTATCAATCAAAGCGGTGTTTTTTCCAACCAAAATAGCTTGTTCTTCCGTTCGCCATTTATGTACTAACTGTTTTGTATATTGGTTTGTAATCCACAATTGTACATCATCACGCCCCATGTATCCGTCTTCTGTTTGCGCCCATTTTAAGATAATATATGGACGTTTTTTCTGATGAAATGTTATAAAACGCTTATTGAGTTTGATACATTCTTTTTCCAAAACACCAAGCGTTACATCAACACCATTTTTCAACAAACGTAAATAACCTTGCCCATTTACTTTCGCAAAAGGATCTAAAGTTCCAATTATGACTTTTGGAATTTCTTTTTCTATAATCAAATCCGCACAAGGAGGCGTTTTTCCGTGATGCGAACAAGGCTCTAACGTAACATATAACGTAGATTCTTTTAATAATTCTTGATTTTTAACCGAATTAATAGCGTTCACTTCGGCGTGCGGTCCGCCATATTCTGACGTAAAACCTTCGCCTATAATTTTGTTGTTATGTACAATAATAGAACCAACAAACGGATTAGGATATGTTGTTCCTAACCCGTTTGTTGCAATTTGTATACAACGAGCCATATATTGCTCATCGATAGATTGTTGTGTCATGCCTAAAAATTATGCATTAAAATCAATATTGAATAATGTTTTCAGTTTGATTTCTGCTTCAATTAATTTTTTACGTTTATCGTCAATTTGTTTGTAAACGTCTTTTAATAAAGGATTATTCTCATTTGCATTCGAAAAGAAATGTACATTATTATCCAATTGATTGATTTCTTTTTCTAAATCCTCAATTATTTTACGTGTTTTTCTAATCTCGTCATCCAATAAATTTCCATTATTTCCAGATTTTACTTTATTGACAAATGATTTCAACTTATAATCGTTCAATTCATTTTTAGAAAGATTTAAAGCATCTAATTTTTTGTGGTAAACATCTGTAAATTCTTGATTGATTGAAGTTTTTTCTGATGGAACTTTTCCTAAACTTGTCCAATTATGTTGGATTTCTTCTAGTTGTTTCAACGCCTCTTCTTTGTTTTCAGAAATCGTTTGATTTTTGAAATCGTCTAAGAAAGCTTGTTTCTTTTCTAAATTTTGTTCCATTTTTTGATTCGCTTGTTCGTGACGTTTTTTGTAACGATCAAAGAATTGATTACATGTATCTTTGAATTCTTTCCAGATTTTGTCTGAATTTTTTCTTGGAACATGTCCAATTTTTTTCCAATCATTTTGGATTTTTTTAATCACTTGTACAGAAGCATTCCAATCCGTGCTTTCCGTATGTTGTTTTGCAATTTCTAACAAAGCCAATTTCTTTTCAAGATTCAGTTGTTGCTCTGATTTTAGATTTTTATAGAAATCATTTTTGATGTGATTAAATTGTCTTGTCACTTCTTTGAAAGCTTCCCAAGTTGCAGAATTTTTATCTTTCGGAACACGTCCAATTGTGATAAAGTTCTCACGCAAAGAGTTTATTTCAGAAATAGCTTTTTGCCAATCGCCATGCGATTTTGTTGTTGCTTGCTCAGAAATTTCTTTGATACGAGCGATAATTTGATTCTTCTTTTCTAAATTATCTTTTTGCTCTTGTTTTATTTTTTCATTCAATTCCCCTTTACGGTCATGAATTTTATTTGTTAATTCTTTGAATTTTTGCCACGTTGGTTCGCGCAAATCTTCTTGTACAGGGACGGCTTCTTCTTTCCATAAACGATGCAAATATTGCAATTCATTCAAAGCTTTTTGCACGTTTTGCTCTCCAATTAATTCTTCTGCACGTTTAATAATCGATTGACGAACTTCCAGATTATGTGCATAATCCAATGTTTGCAATTCCTTATTCATATCCAAATATGTGTAGAAATTATCTAAGTGGAAAAAATAATTTTTGAATACATTTTCAGCATTTTTGCTCGGAATTCTTCCTGCATTGTGCCAACGAGTTTTTAACTCACGAAATTTCTTGAACATTGCCGCCGAAGAATCACTTGGTTCTTGATACAAGGCTTTCAATTCGTCAATAATTTCTAAACGTTCCTTTAAATTATCAGATTCCTTTTTTTCGTTTTCTTTATGAAAAACTGCTAATTGATTTTTAAAATCGTTGTAAACAGCGTTAAATTTTGCTCTAAAAGATGTTTCGTATTTAAAATCTAATTCATCACCACCTTCACTTAAGAAAGCTTCTTTTTTTGCAGCTTCATCTTCTTCTAATTTAGTTTTGAATGCATCACGAATTTGATTAAAATGCTCGCGAATCTCTTGAACATCATATTTGCTTAATAGATTTTTTGCTTCGTTAATCAAAACATCAAAACTAAATTTTTCGTAATCTTTGAACGAAATATCGCTTATTTTTTCTTGGTTCGTTAACTCTACCGTTTTGTAAGATTCCGTGTTAGAGTCGTTTGTATTTGCAGGTTTAGGTAATTGTTCTCCGTCTGCATTTTGCAGGTTATCCATTTCAGTATTCATAAGAAATTAAGTTTTGTTTCTCAAATCTAATAAAATTTGAGGACAATATCAAGTCTATTTTGTACGATTATTCCAAATTTCCCAAGCTTTTTCGGCTTGTAGAACCAACATTTCGTGACCATTTTTTATTTTGGCTCCATTTTGTTGACCATTTTCTAAAAATTTTGTCAATGGTGGATTGTAAATCAAGTCGTACAATAAATGATTTTCGTTGATAAATTGGTAGGGTAGAAGTGGAGCGATTTCAGTATTTGGAAAAGTACCAGCTGGCGAACAATTCACAATAATTTGATGATTATGAATGATTTCTTTATTTAATTCATCATATGAATAATGATTTTCAGTTTTTGTTCTTGAAACTATTTTATATTCAATTTTCAATAAATCAAGAATATAAAAAACCGCTTTTGCAGCACCTCCATTTCCTAACACCAATGCTTTTTTATGATGAGGTTCTAAAATAGGTTCTATCGAATGATGAAAACCATAACAATCTGTATTATGCCCGATTCGTTTTCCATCTTGTATCAAAACTGTATTAACCGCACCAATTGCTTTAGCTTCTGGTGATAATTCGTCCAAAAATGGAATGATTTCTTGTTTGTAAGGAATTGTAACATTAAAGCCCACTAAACCTTCGGTTTCGAATACTTTTTCTACTTCATCGATTTGCTGTAAATCAAAAACATTGTAGACAGCGTCTACAATGTTTTCGTTTTTAAATTTTTCAGCAAAATAAGATTTAGAAAATGAATAGGAAATATTTCTTCCGATTAATCCAAATTGTCTCATTCTTCTGTTTTATTTTTATTGAATTGAGCTTTCACAATTCGGATAATCAACGGCATATTCGCCAATAATATAATTCCGAAAATGAATTTCTCTAAATTATTTTTTACAATGTCAAACTGACCTAATGTGTGTCCCAAAAGAGAAATAACACCAACCCAAAGTACCGCGCCTATAAAACTATAGGTAATAAATGTGCGATAATTAAGGTTTGTAATACCGCAAATAAATGGAATTATTGTACGAACAACAGGCATAAAACGAGCGATAATAATTGCTTTTTTACCATTTTCGTTAAAAAATTCTGTTGCTTTTTCGATATGTTTCTTTTTAAGAAACCACGAGTCTTTTCGTCCTAAAATCCAGCCACCAAATTTTCGTCCAACATAATAATTTACGTTATCACCAAGAATTGCTGCAACCATCAGTAATGGAATAATATATTCGATATGCAAATGGTTTTGATCATCGCTTGCTGCAATCATTCCAATCGAAAAGATTAGTGCATCTCCAGGTAAAAAAGGCATTAAAAATGACATGATAATTAAGCCTGTTTCAGCAAAAATTATCAAGAATAAAATAGCATATATCCAATAACCGTAATTATTGATAATGTCCATTAATACCTTGTCTGGGCGTTGAACAAAATTAGTGATAAACTCAATAATAGATTGCATTTTTTATTTTTTAAGCTCTAATTATATCAGCTCCAATAGCACGTAAACGTACATCGATATCTTCATAACCACGGTCAATTTGATCGATATTATGAATAACAGTTTTTCCTTTTGCAGAAAGGGCAGCTATCAATAAAGACATACCAGCACGAATATCTGGAGAAGTTAATTCGGCTCCTTTTAAAGGAGTTTCGTGATTAAGACCAATAACAGTTGCGCGATGTGGATCACATAAAATAATTTGCGCTCCCATATCAATTAATTTATCCACGAAGAATAAACGAGACTCGAACATTTTTTGGTGGATCAAAACGCTTCCTTTTGCTTGAGTGGCAATTACCAAGATAATTGATAATAAATCTGGTGTAAATCCTGGCCAAGGCGCATCAGAAATTGTTAAGATAGAACCGTCAATAAAACGCTCGATTTCGTAATGTTCTTGTGCTGGAATATAGATGTCGTCATCACGACGCTCTAATTTGATTCCTAATTTTTTGAACACATCTGGAATAACACCTAAATTCTCCCACGAAACATTTTTGATTGTTAATTCAGATTTTGTCATGGCAGCTAAACCAATCCATGATCCAATTTCAATCATATCTGGTAAACATGTATGTTCAGTTCCGCCTAACTTCTCAACTCCTTCAATCGTTAAAAGATTCGAAGATATTCCAGAAATTTTAGCACCCATTCGGTTCAACATTTTACACAATTGTTGAATGTAAGGCTCACATGCAGCGTTGTAAATAGTTGTTGTTCCTTTTGCTAAAACTGCAGCCATAATAATATTTGCAGTTCCTGTTACAGAAGCTTCTTCCAATAACATATAAGAACCTTGCAATCCGTTTTCGTCTACTTCTACACCGTAGAAATCTTCGTCTGGATTGAAGCGATATTTTGCTCCTAACGCAAAGAAACCTTCGAAGTGCGTATCTAAACGACGACGCCCAATTTTATCTCCTCCAGGTTTCGGCATAAAAGCTTCTCCGAAACGAGCTAAAAGTGGTCCCATTAACATGATTGATCCACGTAATGCAGCACCATCTTTACGAAATTGTTTTCCTTTTAAATAATCTAATCGTAATTCGTCGGCTTGGAAAGTAAAATCTCCTTTTCCATTTTTTTGTGTTTTTACGCCTAAATCACCCAAAATTTCAATCAAACGATTGACATCTCGGATGTCTGGAATATTTTTAACACGAACTTGTTCATTGGTTAATAAAACCGCACATAAAATTTGTAGTACTTCATTTTTAGCACCTTGCGGAGTAATTTCTCCTTTCAAAGGTTTCCCTCCCTTTATTTGAAATGTAGCCATTTAGTTGTATTAAATAGTTTTGATTTAACCTTTATTGTTTCGAACGTTTTGGTTTCGATTGTTGTTATTTTGATTATTTCGGTTATTGTTGTTTTGACGATTATTCGAATTTTGGTTATTATTTCGATTGTTGTTATTTTGATGATTACGATTATTGTTTTGGTAACTTCTATTGTTTTGATTGTTGTTTGAATGATTATTATTCGAATTTAAACGATCAGGAGAAACCAAATGATCATCAACTTTTCTCAAATCAATTTTACCATCAGATAATTCGTACAAATGATTAAAAATAACTTGATCATCAACAGTATCTTTATTCCAAAGTAAATAACATTTTTTCATGTGATTGGCAATCGCAAAGTACAAACCTTCGCGTTTTTCGCCTTCTTCCCACGTTACAGCAACATCAATCATTTTACGAATATTGTTTCCGTAATATCTGTATTTATAGATGCTTTTTGGATATTCTACTTTATTTGGTTTACTATTTACCGTATCTTTTTTTGTCGGAATTGGATAAGGAGATTTTACATCCAAATCAAATTCTGCCATGATAAAAAGTTGATCCCAAAGTTTATGTTGAAAATCTGGTACATCGCGCAAGTGAGGATTTAATTCTCCCATTACTTCAATTATAATTTCGGCAAATCCGTTGCGTTCTGTTTCGTCTGTTATTGTTTTACAATGATTTACCATTTCTTGAATATGACGACCATATTCTGGAATAATCAATTGCGAACGAAGTGTATTATATTCCATTAAATTTTCTAATGTATTGGTTACAAATTTACAAAATTCTATCCGATTATTTGGGTAGAAAAGGTGTATTGATTGCTAATTTTTTATTAAATTTTATTCCTTAAAAAACGATTATAGTCGGAAGAAGATAAGCCGTAAAACAAGATTTTGTCTATTTAATTCAAAACAGTTAAAAATCTTTATCACCAAGGAAAATTAAGTTAAAACCTTTTGGTTGTCAACAAATATAGTATTTTCTTTTAATAAAAAGTAAATTTGGGTTTTTGTTTGAATGATTTAAATGAATATATTTTTAATTTAAACTTTATCCTCAAATTACACGCATTCAACGTATCTTTAGGGCAATTAAACAATAAATTATGAAAATAAAGTCGATAATAGCACTTTTTTTTCTCGCTACCACTTTTACTTTTGCTCAAACAAAACAGATTTTAATTGAAAATGTTAGAATTTTAGATCATCAAACTCAAGCATTAACATCGCCGATGAATGTTTTGGTTTCTGGGCAAAAAATTGAAAAAATTAGTTCTGCAAAAATTTCTTCACCTAATCAAGACGTTGTAAAAATTAATGGAGGAGGAAAAACGTTGATGCCAGGTTTGATAGATGTTCATGTACACATGGTATTTGGTTCATTGACGATGGCGCAAATGATGTCGCCAGATATGTCCGAAGAAATGTTAATGAATAAGGTTGGCGAAGCTTCCCACAAAATGTTGATGCGTGGTTTTACGAGTGTTCGTGATGCTGGTGGGCCAATTTTTCCCTTGAAATTAGCCATCGATAAAGGTAAAGTTGCAGGGCCTAGAATTTGGCCTTCGGGTGCAACGATTAGTCAAACAGCTGGTCACGGAGATTTTAGAACTCCTGATGAACGTTCGCGTCGTTTTTTTGGTAAAGCATCTCGTGCAGAGGAATTAGGAGCTACTTTTATTGCTGATGGAAGAGATGAAGTTTTGACTGCAACAAGAGAGAATTTACGTTTTGGTGCGAGTCAAATCAAATTAATGGCAGGTGGAGGAACGTCTTCTGCTTATGATCCGATTGATGTTACACAATATACTTTTGACGAAATGAAAGCTGCAGTTGATGCTGCTGAAGATTGGGGAACGTATGTAATTCTCCATTATCTTGCGTAACCATCTTTAAAATTTCGGCATTTGTAAACCATTTTTGAAGACGTAATATGTAACTATTTTGATCATCATTCAACTCAGGTTCAAACAAGAAATCCGTTCCCCATGCAAGCTTCACACCAAGTTTTTTTGCTAAAGGCCAAACTTTATCTTGACCATCCAAAACTGGTTTACGTTTTTCTTTTCGCTGCTCGTCCATGTTTTCATTATTATCCATCAAATTTTGAAGGCTTAACCAAACTCCTTTTTTGGCAAGAATTTTTAATGTTTCTTCATCTAACATTTGACCATGCTCAATTGACTTCACTCCTGCTTCCACAGCACGTTGCATAGCTCTCGGCGTATAGGCATGTACCATTGTTGCAATTATCTGGTTTAAGAAGTCCATATCCAGGGAAATTAGGCGTTGTTGAAGAACAAGCTTTAGCCGATTTGATTTTGGTTGATGGAAATCCGTTGAAAGATTTATCATTAATTGCTAATCCTGATAAAAATTTTTTAGTGATTATTAAAGATGGACAGATCTATAAGAATACAATTAAAACTAAAAAGTAAAATTATCGTACATCATAAAAAAAACGAGGTTAATTTTTATTTTACCTCGTTTTTTTAGTTGTAAAAATTAGAAATTTTAGATCTTATTTATTAGCTTGAAATTTGTTGAAAAAGTCAATGGTTTATTTATAAAAAATATTGATTTTGAATGAGTAAAACTGTAAATTAATAATTAAATCTTAATAAAAATGTCAATACTAGAAAATATTTATTATAGAGTAATTCTTCCAGAAAATGAGATTAAAGCTACGTTTCTTATTGTCCATGGTATGCAAGAACATAGTGGGCGATATGAAAATTTTGCAAAGTATTTGGCTGACAAAGGAATTCTAGTTTTGTTATATGATCATTTAGGACATGGAAAAACAGCTAAAATAGAAGAAGATTACAGTTTTTTCTGCTTAGATAATCCAAAAGAAAATTTAATAAATACGGCAAAAGAGTTAGCTAATTTGTTAGAGAATGAATACCCTTTATTACCACATTTTATTTTGGGGCATTCAATGGGATCGTTTATAACACGTTGCCTACTTCAAGAATATGGAGACCACTTTGATGGTGCTATAATTATGGGAACAGGAGGTAGAATTCCTGGAATTAAATTATTGAGTAGTTTTTTAAGTCTTCTAAATAAATTGATTCCTCATAAAAGAAGTCAATTACTTAATACTATTTTTTCAAAATCGAATAATAAACATTTTCAAAATGAAGAAAATTTTCATGAGACTAATTGGCTTAGTTTAGATGAGTTAAATCGTTTAAATTTTCTGAAAGATCCTCTTTGCGGAATACCTTTCACTGTTAACGGTTTTTATACTTTGATTAATTTAAATATACAAGCAACAAAAAAGAATTGGGCAAAAGCTATACCGCAATCTTTACCTATTTATTTTGTGAGTGGAGCAGATGATCCAATTGGTGATTTTGGTAAAGGAGTTTTGCAATCGTATAAAGATTTAAAGCAAAATGGATTTCAACATGTAACAATGAAATTATATCCAAACTTGAGACATGAAATATTGAATGAATCTATCAAAGATGAAGTATATCAAGATATTGTAGATTGGTTAACGGTTTTGATAAATCATAAAAAAATAGAGCAAAAAGACGTTTAATAAATCTTTTTGCTCTAAAAAAAACTATTCTCCTAAAAGAACACCAGAAACATTCCAATAACTGAAACTATTTCCTTCAGGTTTTCCTTGCGGAATTTTCACTTGTATGCTATGTTTTCCAGCTTTCAAATCTCCTAAATTAATAAAATATGGATTTGTAATTGTTCCTGGACACCAATTAGAACGGCTATAATCGGATGATGACAAACCATTATCAAAATTACCAGAAGCTGGATTGTAAGCGCGATAAGAACCACAATCTTGTCTCCAAGGAACTATATTAAATACTTTTTGTCCATCAAGAAAAATACTATTTTCTTTTGGAACAAACTCATCTCCATTTTCCCAACCGCCATGTCCAGTTGTTGTAAATCTTAATTTAGCATTGTTGTAATCTTCTTTCAGCGTGAATTCTACCGTAAAACCATTCGGATTTTCGAATAAAGTAGGGTATTCTTGTCCAGCCATTTCCATCACATTTGCAGTGTTGAAAATTGGTAAAGCCTTTTTAATTGGCATTGTTGTAGAACCTGATGGATGAACAGAAATATTGGCAGAAATAATATGTCCGCCTTGATCATAATTTCCAATAAAGAAACCGATTAAAACCTCTTGATTAGATAATAAACCTTGGAATTCTGTGATTTCTTGACGATATTTTGCTTCGGTTTCCCAAGTTTGATTTTTTAATTGAATATGATTGAATTTTTTGATTCCAAAAGGTGTGAAAAATCGCATTAATTCTATCGTTGGTGAATAATTTTCAGTTAAAAAATAACCTTGATATTTTTTATTATTTGCTGATGTATAAATTGGTAATTGATTGATTCCTTTTTGTAAACCATCCATAAATGTAATTTTAGAATCACGTGGAATCAAAAATACAGAACCTGTTCTATCGTAAGCATCACCATTTGATTGTTGCGAAACATTTAAGAAAACTTGGCTTCCTACTTTAATTTGAGGAATTTTAATTTTTCGAATTACAACAGTTCCATTTGCAAAGCGATAAATTGAATCATTTGACGAAAAATCTTTACTAAAATTAACTTGTTGATGTGATAAAAGCGGAATATCGACAAATTTACTTTTCCAAATAATATCTTTATATGTCAATAAATCAACTCGATTTTGATGCAATTCTTTTTGAATAAATTGACTTGGAATCAAATCTTTTTCACGTTCTATTTTTGAAGCTCGAATGGTTGAATTATTATTTCGAGTAAGTTCTAAAACAAACCCCAAATTCATTCCAACCATTGTTGGTGAGGCATTCAAATCCATATTGTCAACAAACCAAACGTCTATTGTATTCGAATTGATATTTGTCGTCGCCTTTTTACAACGTAAACCTAAAATTCGTTTCGTTTCTTTAGAAATTGTGAAAACAGATTTATTAAACGCAACCGAATCATTTGTAATGATAGAATTAGTCGGATCAAATTGTGTAATCAAGGAAATAATTGATGGATTTGTTTTGGTATAATAAAACATTTCATCAGGATAATTTGATGAATAACTAAAACTTTGTTGCTTTCCAATAACTGTTTCTTTTGTATTAGCAATAACTTGTATGGGGTTATTTTCTTCGACTTTTTTTCCATTCGAAAAGCGTTCATACGTAATTTTGTAGGTTTCCTGCGCATCAAGAATAATAGCCTGAATACAAAAAATAATAAGTAGAATTGATTTCAATTTCATGTGTGATAAAATAAAAAAGGTTTACAAACGAATTGTAAACCTATAAAATTATCTGATTGTATGGAAAAATATCTTACACAAAAGCATTAATTCCTGTCACATCTGCGCCAGTTATTAGTAAATGGACATCATGTGTTCCTTCGTAAGTGATTACAGACTCAAGATTTGCAGCATGTCGCATCATAGGGAAATCGCCTACAATTCCCATTGCACCAATGATTTGTCGTGACTCTCTCGCAATATCGATAGCCATTTTTACATTATTTCGTTTTGCCATTGATATTTGTTCAGGCGTTGCTTTATTTTCGTTTTTCAGTGTTCCTAATCGCCAACATAACAACTGAGCTTTCGTTATTTCTGTAATAAATTCAGCTAATTTTTTCTGCTGTAATTGATAAGAAGCAATCGGTTTTCCAAATTGTGTTCGTTCTAATGAATATTTTAAAGCTGATTCGTAACAATCAATTGCAGCACCAATTACACCCCAAGAAATTCCGTATCTAGCAGAATTTAAACAAGATAATGGTCCGCGTAAACTACTCACTTCTGGTAAAATTTGAGATTCTTCAATCTTCACATTTTCGAAAACTAATTCACCTGTTTTTGAAGCTCTTAATGACCATTTATTCAAAGTTTCTGGTGTTGTAAAACCTTGCATACCGCGTTCTACAATTACACCACGAATTTTTCCTTCTTCATCTCTTGCCCAAACAACTGCAATATCACAAATTGGTGAATTTGTAATCCACATTTTTGCTCCATTTAAGATATAATGATCACCATTTTTTGTTAAACGAGTTTCCATTCCGCCTGGATTTGAACCATGATTTGGTTCAGTTAATCCAAAACTTCCAACGAATTCTCCTGAAGCTAATTTTGGTAAATATTTGCGTTTTTGTTCTTCTGATCCAAAAGAAAAAATTGGATACATCACTAACGAAGATTGTACTGATGCAGCAGAACGAACAGCCGAATCGCCGCGTTCTAATTCTTGCATGATTAATCCGTACGACATTTGATCCAAGCCTGCACCTCCATATTCTTCAGGAATATAAGGTCCTAAAGCACCAATTGCACCTAATTTTTTCATTAAATCTGGAATATCTTTATGATGTTGCGCGGCATCATCTATCACAGGTTTTATTTCGTTATCCACAAAATCTCGAACAGATTGACGAATTAATTTATGTTCTTCGGTTAATAAATCATCAATCTTAAAATAATCTGTAGTTGAATTCATTTTATGCGGTTTTATTTTATTAAATCTAACGATTATTCATTAAATTAAAAATTATTCTGAATAATATTTATTAAAAATTTTAATTTATGAAACTTTTGACTAATTTAGGTAAAAGTTAAAAACACAAAATAACACAAAAAAATGATAGAAAACGAATTAAAAGAATTAGGTATTTCTTCCGAAAATCTTGGAACATCAACAGGAAATACTTGGTTTGGAAAAGGTGAAGAGCTTTCTTCTTACTCGCCAGTAGATGGAAAATTGATTGGAAAAGTAAAATCATCAACAAAAGATGATTATGAAGAAGTGATAAAAGAGGCACAAGTTGCTTTCAAAGAATGGCGAATGGTTCCTGCTCCGAAACGTGGAGAAATTGTGCGTCAATTTGGAGATAAACTTCGTGAGAAAAAAGCTTCCTTGGGAAAATTGGTTTCGTACGAAATGGGAAAATCCTATCAAGAAGGTTTGGGTGAAGTGCAAGAAATGATTGACATCTGTGATTTTGCAGTTGGATTATCGCGTCAATTATATGGTTCGACAATTCATTCGGAAAGACCTTTGCATCGCATGTACGATCAATATCATCCGCTTGGAGTTGTCGGCGTTATTTCTGCCTTCAACTTTCCAGTTGCTGTTTGGTCTTGGAATACGTGTTTAGCGATGGTTTGCGGTGATGTTGTTGTTTGGAAACCAAGTGAAAAAACGCCTTTATGTGCAGTTGCATGTCAGCATATTTTAGCAGAAGTTTTAAAAGCAAATAATATTTCAGAAGGAGTTTCTTCTTTGGTGATGGGCGATAAAACAATTGGAGAATTGATTGCACAAGATTCCCGTGTGGCTTTGGTTTCTGCAACAGGTTCTACGCGAATGGGAATTGAAGTGAATAAAGTTGTTGCAGCTCGTTTGGGTAAAACAATTTTAGAATTAGGTGGAAATAATGCGATTATTGTTACACCAGATGCTGATCTAAAAATTATGTTGACTTCGGCTGTTTTTGGTGCAGTTGGTACGGCTGGACAGCGTTGTACAACAACAAGGCGTTTGATTGTTCATGAATCGATTTATGATAAAGTAAAAGAATCGTTAGTAAATGCTTACAAACAGATAAAAATAGGTAATCCGTTGGATATAGCAAATCATGTTGGACCGTTGATTGATAAACATGCGGTTGAAATGTATTCAAAAGCATTAGAAAAAATTAATGAAGAAGGAGGAAAGATTATCGTTGAAGGAGGAATTTTAGAAGGAAATGGTTTTGAAAGCGGTTGCTATGTAAAGCCTGTTATTGCTGAGGTTGAGAATCATTTTGATATTGTTCAACATGAAACTTTTGCTCCAATTTTATATTTAATCAAATATTTTGGAGATGTGTTAAATGCAATTGAAATTCAGAATAATGTGGCACAAGGTTTATCGTCTTCTATTATGACAAATAATCTTCGTGAAGCTGAATTATTCTTGAGTCAGCAAGGCTCTGATTGTGGAATTGCAAATGTAAATATCGGAACTTCTGGAGCTGAAATTGGCGGCGCTTTCGGTGGAGAAAAGGAAACTGGAGGTGGGCGTGAGTCAGGTTCGGATGCTTGGAAAGCGTATATGCGACGACAAACGAATACAATTAATTATTCGACAGAAGTGCCATTGGCGCAAGGAATTAAGTTTGATTTTTAAAAATTTACAGAGATGAGTACAGTACACGAAAGATTAGCAAAACATATATTGGCAGATGGATATCCGATTGTAATGGATATGGATAAGTCGCATGGATCCTATGTTGTAGACGAAAATGGCATTGAATATTTGGATTTATTTTCAATGTTTGCTTCGACTGCGATTGGTTATAATCATCCACATTTGATGGCGAAAATAGATTTTTTAGGTCGAAATGCAGTCAATAAACCTGCGATGTCAGACATTTATACAAAAGATTACGCCGATTTAATTGATACATTTGAGCGTGTAGCGATGCCGAAAGAATTGCAATATTTATTTTTTATTTCTGGTGGAACATTGGCAGTAGAAAATGCATTGAAAACGGCTTTTGATTGGAAAACAAGATTAAACTTTTCGAGAGGAATTGAGAAAGAAGCAAGTGATGTTATTCATTTTAAACAAGCTTTTCATGGGCGTTCTGGTTATACATTATCGCTAACGAATACGAAAGATCCTCGTAAATACGAATATTTTCCAAAGTTTGATTGGCCAAGAATTGAAAATCCAAAACGAATTTATCCTGTTACAGAAGATAATTTATGCAAGGTTGTTGAGGCTGAAAAACGTGCGATTGAACAAATTGAAAATGCTTTAGAAACACGCAAAAATAAAGTTGCTTGTATTATTATTGAGCCGATTCAAGGTGAAGGAGGAGATAATTATTTTCGAAAAGAATTCTTTCAGAAATTGAGAGAAATTTGTGATAGAGAAGAGATTTTATTGATTTTTGATGAGGTACAAACAGG
The DNA here is from genome assembly GCF_002440405.1 of Empedobacter sp. UBA6305. Classification (NCBI taxonomy): domain Bacteria; kingdom Pseudomonadati; phylum Bacteroidota; class Flavobacteriia; order Flavobacteriales; family Weeksellaceae; genus Empedobacter; species Empedobacter sp. UBA6305. The sequence continues at coordinate 19,653 of NZ_DJTP01000032.1, forward strand.
AATGGGAATGACTGGTAAAATGTGGGCTTTTCAGCATTATGATGTGATTCCTGATGTGATTTCGTTTGGAAAGAAAACACAAGTTTGTGGAATTTTAGCGAATAAAGAAAAGTTAGATCAAATTCCGAATAATGTTTTCAAGGAATCAAGCCGTATTAATTCGACTTTTGGTGGAAATTATATCGATATGTTGCGTTTCAAATTAATTTTAGAAGTGATTGAACAAGAAAAATTAGTTGAAAATGCGGAAGAGAAAGGAAAATATATTTTATCAAAATTGAATGAAATCGCAAAAGAAACGAAGAAAATTCATTCGATTCGTGGATTAGGATTGTTCATTGCGTTTGATTTTTCATCAGATTTGGATCGTTCAGAATTCATCAAAACATGTTTCGAAAATCATATGATTATTCTTCCTTGTGGTGAAAACTCGGTGCGAATGCGTCCTCATCTCAATATTTCCGAAGAAGATACCAATAAAGCAATAGAAATTATTAAATTAGCATTAAAATAAACAGCAAAAGCAACCAAACAAAGGTTGCTTTTTTAATTTTGTAAAAGATAAAACTAAAGTATGATAGATTCTTTTTTCTTCGATTTTGACGGAACATTACAAGGTTTTGAAAACCATGAAATCAGTGATTCGACAATCGAAGCGTTGAAATTATTGAAACAAAAAAACAAAAAAATATACATCGCAACAGGACGAAATATGGTGGATATGCCTGAGCATATTTTTGATTATGGTTTTGATGGTTACATCAATAATAATGGAGGAATGTGCTCCGACGAAAACCGTCAATCATTTTTTGTAGATTACATCAACCCTAATGATATAGAGGCTTTGTTACAATATGATGATGAAAATCCTTTCTCATTTTCGTATATGACGAAAGAAGCGTTTAGTATCAATCGTGTGAATGAGAATGTAGAAAAATCGTTTGCTTATTTTGGAATGGAACTTCCAGAAGTGGTTGATCCTCGAACTTTGCCGAAAGATAATATTATGCAAATGAATTTTTTTGTGAACGAAGAACAAGAAGATTATTTGATGAAAAATGTGTTGACAAACAGTGTAGGAACACGTTGGATAGAATATTTTGCTGATATAAATCCGAAAAATATTAGTAAAATGCGTGGAATAGAGCGAATGGCTGAACGCGATAATTTAGATTTAACTAAAACAATGGCTTTTGGTGATGGTGGTAACGATATTAGTATGTTGAAAGGTTGTAAAATAGGCGTAGCAATGGGCGATGCGAAAGAGAATGTTCGTGAAGCGGCTGATTATTATACAACTTCTGCAGATAATCACGGAATATGGAATGCACTGAAACATTTTGAGGTAATTTAGAAACTTATTTTAATTTTTAGAAAAAAAATCCAGCCTAAGTTGGATTTTTTTTCTTTTCACAATGTTGTGTTAATTACGCATTCTATTGTTGTAGAATTAAAAAATAAAAATTATTTTAGAGTATTAATTAAAAACTACAATATAATGAAACAATTATTACTAGCTGGATTTTTACTTTTTTCGAATTTTGGTTTTGGGCAAGAAAAGCTTATTGTCGATTATAAATATGATATAAAGCATGATGAAGAAAAAATAAAGGAGTTTGAAAGAGAGCAAGCACAAAAAGGAGGAGGTACAATAAAAATTGGAGGGTCTCCAAATATTTATTATCAATTAGAATATAGTGATCATCAGTCCGTTTACAAAAAAATAGAAACCATTAATAATGATCAAAATGGTAGCTCTATGGGGGCTTTTTCAATTAATATTGGAGGAGAATATAAAGCTTTGATTAATGAAACAAGTAAGAAAGAGTTTCGTCAAGAAGTCGTTTTAGATAAACAGAATTTTATTGTGGTTACGCCATATAAAGACTATGAATGGAAAATTACAGATATTGAAGATACGATTTTGGGTCACAAAGTAAAAAAAGCTATTGGTAATGATAAAGGCAAGCAAATAGCAGCTTGGTTTGCACCAGATATTAAGGTTGATGCAGGACCAAATCAAGTGAATGGATTGCCAGGTTTGATTCTGAAAACGGTGAGCGAAACGGGTGGTAAATTTGGTTCGATTATGACTTATGAAGCGGATAAAATTACCTTAAATCCTAAGAAAATGTCTAAAACTAAACCTATGAAAGGTGAAGAAATAACACAAGAAGATTTTAAAAAATTGCAAGATGAATCTCGTCAAAAAATGAGAGAATCTTTTTCAATAGGAGTGGATAAAAAATAATTTTGAATGAAATATTTAGTAATTTTTATAAGCCTTTTTTCTATTGTGTTACAAGCACAAGATGCATTAGAAATTGAATACGAGGAGGTTTCTATTTCTCGTCTTTTTGGGAAGGATGGAAAGGAAGAAAAATTGGGTGATGATTTTATAAAAGCACTTTCTGTTCCAAAAAATTATGTACTACAAATAGAAAAAGGAAAAAGTGTTTTTTCTAAGATTGAGAAAATTAATAATTCTCAAGGGAATGCGTTAGTTACGATGTATGGTATTTTTTCGTATAATTTTGAACAAGATTTCAATCAAAATAAAATGAAACAAGAATGGATGATAGAGAATAAAAAATACCTTGTAACTGATACCATTTCGACACATTATAAATACGAATTAACGCAAGAAAAATCGACTTATTTGGGTTTTGATGTTAAACAAGCAGTTGTAAAATATAATGACAATAATAAATCAATCATTTGGTACGCACCAAGTTTACCCAAACGTTTTGGTCCAAAAGAATTTATTAATCTTCCAGGTCTGGTATTAAAAATAGAATCTATTCGAAATGGAATTATTGATCCATCTTATTCTTTGAAAGCAACTTCTGTTACAACAAAAGATCATTTAGAATTTAAGAAATTATTCAAGGCTAAGGAAATTTCTAAAGCCGAATTTGAAAAGCTGAAAGCTGATTATAACCAACAAAGTTCGAATGAACACCAAGGTGTAGATAAAGATTAACCTAAATAAAAATTATGAAAAAATTATTATTGATTGTATTAAGCAGCTTATGTTATTTTGCAAATGCGCAAGATGTTTTAGAGGTAGAATATGATGTATATACAGTATATGACGCAAGTAAAACTCAAGGTTCAGTTACAATTGACAACCGAAAATTAAGTAGAGATGAAACGATTAGATACTTTACTGAACAAATGAAAATTCCTAAACCTTATATTTTAATAACAAATAAAACGGCTTCTAATTATAATCAAAAACCAACACTAAATAGTGGAAATTCAGTAAGCTACAGTAGTAATCAAGGAAATGGATTATATTACAAAAACTTACTTGAAAACTTTTATATGCACGAATCGGTTGGCTTTGGGATGGATCGAATTATCAAAGATTCTATTCCTAAAATTAATTGGACTATAACGCGCGACAAGAGAAAAGTCTTAGGCTTTGATGTTCGTAAAGCAACTGCAAAAATCAATAAAGAAGAGTTTACAGCTTGGTTTGCTACTTCTTTGTCTTTTCCTTCGGGACCTGATAAGTATATGGGATTACCTGGTTTGATTTTAGAATTAGAAAGAAAAACGAACGACGATGCTGATATGGTTATTACTTATAATGCAACATCTGTAAAAGAAGCTAAGAAAAATGTAACAATAAATCAACCAAAGAAAGGGAAAATTGTTGATTTCAAAACGTATAAAGCAGAAATGGATGCTTTTTTTAAGAAACAACAAGAAATGAATAGCCAAGGAGTAGATAAAGATTAAGTTTATAGTATAGAGAACAATAAATAAATCAACCAAAGGAAAACAGATAAGTCAGTCAGATTTCGAAAAAATGATTGACGAAGAAAACCGAAAATTTAATTAAATCCTTTTTGATATTAATTAATAGTTATTTATAATCTGTGAATATTTTTAATCAATATAATTACACTTTTTCTAAAGCAAACAATTCTTATCTTTGTTAAAGAAGAGTTGAATTAGATTTTATTCTAACAGAATACTTTTTTTATTAATTAAGATTTTTTGATACATGAAAATATTACTTTCGCCAGCGAAGATGATGAATTTGGAAACGAATGCTAAATGGAGAGCAACAACACCTCAATTTTTAGAACATTCGCAAAAAATTATGGATGTTATGAAAGAGATGAGTACAACTGATCTTGAAAAATTAATGAAAATTTCGAAAGATATTGCAGAAATGAATGTGGAGCGTAATCAGGTTTGGAATGTTAAACCTACTGCGAAACAAGCTATTCCAGCAGCTTTAGCTTTCAAAGGTGAAGTGTATAGAGGTTTGAATGCTGAGACGTTAAACGACGAAGCACTTGATTATTTCAATAAACATGCATTTTTGTTATCTGGGCTTTATGGAATGTTGCGTCCTTCGGATAAAGTAATGTTGTATCGCTTGGAAATGGGTTCGAAATTAGATGTTCATGGTTCGAAAAATTTGTATGGTTTTTGGAAAGAAATTTTGACACCTTTTCTAAATTCGAAACTAAAAAAAGGAGAATTTATCTTAAATTTAGCAAGTAATGAATATGCTAAAGTTTTGGATAAAAAATCGTTAAAAGTTCCGATGATTGATGTAGAGTTTCAAGATTACAAAAACGGTGAATTGAAAAAAATCATGATGTATTTTAAACATGCTCGTGGTGCAATGGCGCGTTATTGTGCAGAAAATAAAGTTGAAACTTTGGATCAAGTGAAAGCATTTGACGTGGATGGTTATCGTTTTGATGAGAACCTTTCTACCGAAGAAACTTTGGTATTTACAAGATAATGACTAAAAAAAATAATAACTTGAAGACTGCTTTATTAGTAGTCTTTTGTTATTTTTAAATCATATATGAAAGAAAATTTTATCGATAAATTACCCATCAAAATTATTTACTCGTTCCAATCGCTGATTGAAGAATTAGAACGATCTGAATACAACTTTGGAGAGTTTAAAGCTTTTTTAGAATATCTGAAAGCTACTCGACCAGAGTTGATTGATGGTGTTGAAACATTTGAAGATTTTCAGAAAATTATTAAAGATGTTGAGCCAATTATTGAGAAAATTATTCCTAAACCATTTGTAAAATATAATTTAAAAGCGATAACTTTTCCTTTTTCTGACAAATTTATTTTTGCAACAGATCGACTTAAAGAGTTGATTGATAATAATGAATCACGACTAAAATTCAATTTTGAAGATTTAGATTATGATACATTATATAAGTTTTGTTGTTGCTTCATCTTATCGAAATATTATCATAAATATTTAGATTTTAATCTATCAAATCAGTTGGTGATAGACAATCAAAATGGCTACAGAATTTATCTTGGGACTGATATAAACCATGATTATTTTCGTATTTATCCATCCGAAGATAAATTTAAATTGACTGAAGATGAAATTGAAGAGTTGTTGAATAATTATGAAGATACAGCTTTGTGGATGAGAAAAATTCCAATTGGATCTTGGATTGCAAAAGGGTTTAATCTTGTTTCATTTTTTGATAATACGACTGAAATTGCACTTTCTAACTTAAAATCTAAATTATTATCTTATGGAGAACCTTTTAATATTGTTCGAAATGATATTATTTCTGCATTAAAATCTATTTTTAGAATCAATAATTTAGAAGTTGGTTTTTCGGCTTATAATTCGGATAAAAATCAATTGGAAATTAGTCATTTATTACAATTGAATGATAGTTTATTGATTGATAATCATAAAAAAATAAAACTGAATGAAATTTTTTGTGCTGATTTAGAGAACAAAATATCGAAATCAGATTATTATGTTGTTTCTAATATTGACGCAGCTTTGGAGAAGTTTCCGCAAGATAAAATGTTGAGAATGGCAAATGAATCTGGTCTGAAAAGTTTGATTCTTTATCCATTGAAAAACGGAAAATCTCATTTAGGTATTTTAGAAATAGGCTCGAAAGAAGCTGGAGTTTTCAATCGAATTAATGCAAACCTTTTGCGCGAAATCACGCCTCTTTTAGAAGAATCTATTTATCGCTATACGGTAGAGTTTGAGAATCAAATCAATGCTTATATACAAACCGAATATACGTCGTTGCATCCAAGTGTAGATTGGAAATTTAGAGAAAAAGCTCGCGAACATATATTGCATCCGGGAAATACAAAACAAAAATTGCAGATCTCTTTTCAAAATGTATATCCAATTTATGGTGAATTGGATGTGAGAAATTCGTCAGTGATTCGAAATCAATGTTTAAAAATGGATTATACTAATCAGATTAATTACTTGATTTTGATTTGTAACGAGTTATATAATCGTACAAAAAAGAATAAATTTTTGGATTATATTGACGATTTGACTGATTTTTTGCAACGAATAGATAATGTAGATAAAATCTATTTCGAAAGCGAATTATTTGATTACATTACGTTGCATATTCATCCTGAAATTCCCAAATATGTAAAGGACAATGAGAAATCAATTATTGAAGAATATCTAAAAAAATTAGATTCTACAACGGGATTATTTTATGTAGATCGCAAAAAATTTGACCAAACAATTGTAATGACAAATTCACTTTTGTCGAACAAATTAGATACTTTTCAGAAAGATGCTCAAGGTGTATTTCCGCATTATTACGAACGTTTCAAGACAGATGGAATTGATTATAATTTGTATGTTGGACGAAGTATTGCGCCGTTCAAAAAATTCTCCTATCAAAATATTCGTGAAATTAGATATTGGCAATTACAGGCGATGATTTCGATGGAGCAATCGTATAAAGAAATTCAGAAAAAAACACCGCTAAAAGTAGAGGTTGCTTCGTTGATTTTTGCAACGAATACCACTATAGATATTTTGTTCAAATTAGATGAGAAACGTTTTGATGTTAATGGATACAACAATGCAAAATATGAAATAATTAAGAAAAGATTGAGTAAAGCTTTTGTGAAAGGAACAAATGAACGAATCAATTTGCCACACAAAATTTGTATTATTTATACCGAAGATATCCTAAAAGAAGAATACTCAAATTATATCAATTTATTAATTGATAAGAAATTTTTGAAAAAAGATGTTGAATATTTGGAAATTGATGATTTGCAGGGTATAAGCGGTTTGCAAGCAATTAGAGTTTCGATTAATTATAAAAATAAACTCGAAAAATATACTAAAATAGAAGAATAAAGAATGGAAAAAGATGATGTATTGCTTAATATTTCGATAGATAGTACTGCCGAAAATATTTGGAAAGTTTTGACAGATGAACAAGCGTTTAATGAATGTTTTGAAAACATAAAAATGACTTGTAACGAATGGAAAGTAGGAGAGAGGATAAAGTTTGTAACGCAAAAAAATAATGAAACGTTGGTAGATGAAGCCTTGATTACATCTATTATGGAGAATGAACGTTTGCGATATAATTATAAAAAACAAAATACAGACCATGAGATTGAAGTAATTTTTAATCTAAAATCTTCAGGTAATTTTACTTATCTATCAATTGAAGGAAAAGATTTTGCGGATGATTTTGAACGCTCACATTCAGAGAATGCGTGGATAAATATGATGCAAGCAATCAAGAAATATGTACAAAAAAAATAACCTTCAAATTTTTGAAGGTTATTTTTTTATATGTTAAAATCCGAAATTCAAACCAAAAACGATTCGCCCTGGATCTTCACCTTTAAAGTATGAAACTGTTGCGGTAATAGATTGTGCTCCGTTTATCCAAAGTCCACCACCCATAGATGAATGCCATTTATTTGAGTCTTCTCCGTTTAACCAAACTCGTCCATAATCAGCTCCAACAAAAAGACCTAATCGAAGTGGAACAACAGCTTTGAAACGTAAAGCATCAAATCGTAAATCAGATGTTTGTAAGAAAACTTTGTCTCCTGCAAAACGACCTAATCGATAACCACGTAAATCCTGATCTCCACCTAAATTAGCCATTTGATAGAATTCCATAAAATTACCCCAAACTGCTTTACCTTTTAGCATAGAAGCAACTGTTAATCTTCCATTTGCAGAAATTTTATGTGTGAAACCTAAATTAAGTTCGGTATAAAAATGATTACGTTCAAAATCTGTCAAATTAGAAATCCACTTTGCATTTGCTAAAAATGTCATGCCTAATTTTGGCAATGATTCGTTATCGTAATTTTTGAACAAATATTTAGCTCCAATTTCTCCGAAATGTTGTCCTTTGAAAACGTCTCTATTAATTGATGGGAAATCTTCGACGATACGATCTTTATTCTCTTCAATCTTTTTGTAACTATAAATTGCAGAAAAATCTAAACGACCATTGTTATTCATAATCTTGAAAATAGACGGTCCAATGCTATAACTTTCTAATCGAACACGGTTATAATCCATTCCAATTTCTTCTTGATTATTCACGGTCTCGTTTCCTAAACCAAAGAAATTTGTACTATAAGTCGGGCTCGTGTAAGCTGCATTAAGATCTAAATTCCACTTACCCAACGCTTTTGTAAACGTTCCTTTATATTTGGCATCCCAACCGCCTGTCGCAAAATAATAACTTAATTGCAAATTGTGACGTTGCGAATATGGTTTACGATCAAAACCGTTGACAGTGTAGGTTGGCGATAAACCAATTTTTATTCCGTCATCAGGATTGTAGCCAATATTAGGTAACATAGTAAAGAAATTATACATCGGTTGTTTGTAATCGTATGTATTAACCTCGTAATCGTTGACAAAATTTTTCGATGTTAAAAAGGTAGATTCTGATGCATCACTTCCGTTTGCGTAATCATATACTTTTACTTTTGCAGAACGCTTTACTTCGTATATATCGTCATCTATTCCACCAATAATACGAACTAAAATAGCGTTATTTGGCTTTCCTTCAACCTTGAATTTATCTTTTCCGTTTAATCCATATAAACGAATTTCTTTCGTTTCTTTTTTATCAAAATCTTCATCAAGAATTAAAGTTCGATCTTGTCCTGAATAGATTTTTACATTTGTTTTTCCCTTTGGTAAACGAGTGATCACAAAATCTTCATCTTCGTTTGTTCCTTTCAGAATGATTAATTTGCGAAGAACTTTATTATATTCTTCTGCAAATTTTTCTAATTTAGATTTTCGGGCAATAAGATTATTGATTACTTCTTGATCGTATTCTTGTTTTGTTTCTTCAGGAATTAATTCAAATGATTGTTTGATATAATCATCACTCAAATTATCTTGAATATATTTTGCTTCTTTTATCCATAATTCAAGATCGGATGATTCTAAAATGGCTAAATCCAATGGATAAGGTTCTCTATTGAACCATTTTACATTTTTGATGTCATCTTTATAATCTTGCATATGTCTCAAAGGAGGAATTTTCATAATTAAATGAAAGAAAAGTCCATCATAACGTGGAAATGCTTGATCTCTATCGCGTGGAATTGGTTTATAAACAGTTTGTTTATTCTCTTTGTAAACGTCCCAACGCCATTGGTCAGAATGTCGATCCCAATCTCCAACTAACATATCAAAAAGTCGTGCACGAATGTAGGCTTGCTTATCCACGACAACATCTTTGTTTTTGTGAATCGCAGCCAACATATCATCTGTGCTAACAATATCTTTTGGTTTTCCGAAAACACCGTCTTGATATCCGGACATTGGTCGTTCTTCTATCATGTATAATTCATCACCAAAATTCTCATTATATGCTTTCAAGGCTTCTTGTTTTGGAACGTAATATAATTTTGGCGTAGAATGCATAATATTGATTGGTTTCATCAAATTAGCAACTGTTAATGGATAATATGGATGATTGGTTGTATAGAAATCCATCAAAAATTTCTCTGTGAAAGAATCTTCAAATTCATCTGCAACATATTTATTTTTAAATGCTACTTGCTGAATGAATTGCGTGGCACTTTTCTTCACCGAGCGCATATTGTATTCTTCACCTTTTGCATTTGCCAATCGTAAACTTTGCGTTTGATGTCCACCACCCATTCTAACAGGGGTTAAACCTCCATTTAGTTGACTTAAATTAACAGTATTAGCAGTAATTGTTTGTCCATATGTTCGACGATAATGACGACCAAAAAAGAATTTATACGGATCAGATTTACGTGTAACGTCTAATGGATATACACTTGTTTCTTTCGTTTTTGGCATTTTTTTATCATCATAAACTTGTGCCAAATATTCCTTTTTCTTTTCTGTAATTTGTTTTGTTAATAATAATTCGATTCCATCGTCTTTAAAACCATAGAAATTAGCTTTAGAAGCGCCATTATCATATAAATCTAGTACAACAAAACCATTATCTCCGTAAGAAAAATCGTTTTTACCAACCGCTTTTGCAGATTCTTTTTTAGAACCAGAACCGCTGATAATTTGTTTGACATTGTTTTGTTGAATATATTGCAAGTTGTGATCGTGTCCAGAAACAACAATTACATTATTTCTATTTTCGATAAGTGTTGCAATACGAGAAGCCATTTCTCTGTATTTGAAATTATTAACATCTTGAGGACTAAGACCTGTTGTACTTCTTAATAAATTAATAAAAGATCCGATTACCGGTAATGGAACTTTGAAATTATCTCCTAATGGATAAAACTGTTTTTTGAAATCAAATTGTCCACCATGTGTTCCGTTCGAATATAGCGGATGATGCATTGTGATAACAGTTGTTCTGTTTTGATATTTGTTCAACTGCGATTCTAATTCTTCGAAGAAAGCTTCTCGCGATTTGATATCACATTTTTCATTTAGACCAGGATGTTTGTCCCAATCTTGCAAATACCATTCAGAATCTATCGCAATAATTCCGATACTATCATTTACATTTATTTTATCAATTGGACACGCATCTTTTGGTAAAAATGATTTTTTATTACCCAATTGTTTTTTGACTAATTTTTCTTGTTCTTTTAATCCTTTTACACCATTTCGCCAATCATGATTTCCTGGAATAAAAAGGGTTTTTCCTTTAAATTCTTTCGCTAAATCAATCTGAAATTGAAGTTTCTCTCTACTTGTTGTATATTCAGCTTTTGTAGAATCCGTTACAATTCCATTTTCGTAAACATTATCACCTAAAAAGAAAAGATAAGAAGAAGAGTCAGCTTTCGCTAATTGATTCTTTAAAATTTCTAAATTTTGTTTATTTTTTGGTTGATCAAGATCTCCTGCATCGCCTATTAAATAGATAGATTGAATTTTATTTCCTTTTACATTTTGTACTTTTTCTGTCTTAATGTTTTTCCCATATTGAGGATGTTGCGTAGCGCAAGATGTCATATAAAGGCAAGAACCTACTAAAGCCAAAAAAGGATAATTCAATTTTTTGTTGTTTAGTGTTGGTAATAATTTCATACATTTAAGCGTTAAAAACTTGTGATGAACCAATTGTTATTAAATATAGAAAACTATGTTTTCAATCTGTTCAAAGATAATCTTTCTTTAGATTTTACGTATCATAATTTTATGCATACCGTAAAAGTTGTAGAAGCAATAAAAACGTTGTCTACTGATGAGCAAATATCTACAGATTTACGAGAAAAATTATTAATAGCGGGTTGGTTTCATGATACGGGTTACACAAAAATCGTGCAAGGGCATGAAAGTGAGAGTGCAAACATTGCAAAAGAGTATTTGATTGAGCATAATTTTGACGAAAATTACATCAAAGAAGTCCAAGATTATATTTTAATCACAGCGCTAAATAATGTTCCAAAAAATATAGGTGAAGCAATTGTAAAAGATGCAGATAACTATCATTTAGGACAAACTGAATATCCTAAAATTTCTGAGTTATTACGTGATGAAATAGCTAAAATATGTCACAAAGAATTTTCTGATTATGAATGGCATGTAGAGAATAGAAATTTTTTTCTAAACATACATCATTTTTATACGGATGCCGCAAAAAAGCTTTGGCAGAAAGGAAAAGAAGAAAATTTGATCTTTACCCAAAATAAAATCAAAGAGATAGAGTTGATTGGTGATATTCCCAATAAGTATGAAATCAAGAAAAAGAAAAACGATAAGATTCAACAACCAGATCGTGGTGTTGATACACTTTTTCGTGTAACGTTGAACAATCATACTCGTTTAAGTGATATTGCTGATAGTAAAGCCAATATTTTATTGTCTGTAAACGCGATCGTGATTTCGATTGCACTTTCTACTTTGGTTCCAAAGTTAGGAAGTCCAAAGAATGAGTATTTACTTTTACCTTCAATTGTAATGCTTTTATCAAGTGTTGTTTCAATTATTTTTGCAATTTTAGCAACTAAACCAAATGTAACATACGAAAGTTTTAACGAAGAAGATGTCAAAAACAAAAAAGTGAATTTGCTTTTCTTTGGTAATTTTTATCAAATGTCACTTGAAGCCTACGATGATGCTATGCAAGAGTTGATGAAAGACAGAGATTATGTATATACTTCTTTGACAAGGGATTTGTATTATTTAGGAAAAGTTTTGGAACGAAAATATCGTTTGTTAAGCATAACCTACACAATTTTTATGATTGGAACTATTTTATCTGTTCTAACGTTTGCTTACGCGATGATCACAAATGTTGCTTAATTATTTTTTTACTTTTTCAAAAGTAAAAGCAATTTTACTTGATTCATCATTGCTAATTTCAGCTTTTAACTGATGACCAATTTTCCAATATTTGATAAGTTTAGGAAAATCATTCTCTTGATTTTCTAATGTAAACGAATTTCTATCAGAATTGATTAACTCAAAATCAGTTGTCTCTTTTTTAGTTTTGTCCAAATTAACTTTCAATATCCATTTATCATCAATCTTTGTGATAGTAAGATGTTCCTGCGAAATTGTATCATTATTTTTGATTGTAAACCCGCAACCTAAAAAAGTGTTTTTATCAACTTTTTTCCAGTTTTCATACGTTTTTCGATCCGATTTTTCATTTGTTCTAATCCATTCTCCAACCAAAAAATCAAAACTTGGTTTATCAGCAGAAGTTTTAGTTGATTCGCAAGAATTCAACAAAAAAATAAATAAAAGAAGAAAAGTAAATAGTTTCATATTAGTGTGCTTAATAGTAAAAATAATCAATTTGAAATAGTTAAAATGATAGAAATGATTTTTTCTCAAAAATTTTATTCTTTTATGTATTATTGGTTTACTTTTTGTGTAATTCGTGGCAGTTAAATTAGGCAATAAACAAAAGGTACACTATTTTTGAAGTATGCGACTTTCTACAAAACAAAAGTTTTTTCAATACATTAAAAAATCATTTAATTTTTTTCAAAACTTGTTGAACCTGTTAAAATTGGTTTTATCAGAGCGACAATTTTTGTATTTATCGTGTATTTTAGTAGCTATTTCATCTGCTTTTGCAGTGATTGTGCTAAAAACTTTTGCGCACAATGTTTTTCAATTTACTATTTATATTAATAATTTAGTCAAACTACCTTATATCAATAGTATATTGCCAATTATAGGTATTTTGTTGACGGTTTTTGTTGTGCAGAAATTTTTGGATGGTTCGATAGAAAAGGGAACTTCTCAAATTATGATTGCTGTAGCTAAAAAGTCTGGAATAATGCCTAAAAAACAGATGTATGCTCAGATTTTAACGAGTTCCTTAACAGTTGGTATGGGTGGTTCGGCTGGTTTAGAATCTCCAATTACAATTACTGGTGCAGCTTTTGGTTCTAATTATGCACAATATTACAGATTCAAATACAAAGAAAGAACACTTTTGTTGGCTTGTGGTGTTGCAGCTGGTATTGCGACTGCATTCAATGCACCAATTGCAGGTGTTTTGTTCGCGATAGAGATTGTATTAGCGGATATGAGTGTTACTGCTTTTATTCCTTTATTGTTATCTTCTGCAACAGGAGCTTTAATTGCCAATTTAACATTAAAAAGCAATATGTTATTATCCTTTCGTTATGCGTTAGGATTTGATTATCATAATGTTATTTTCTATGTGATTTTGGGTGTTTTAGCGGGGTTTGTTTCAGTTTACCATGCTCGATTATTTCGTAAAGTTGAACATTTGATAGGGAATTATTCGGATAATGTATATTGGCGAGCGATTGTTGGAGCGGGAAGTTTAGCAATATTGATTTTCTTTTTCCCAACATTATTTGGTGAAGGTTATGAGAGTATAAAATATTTAGCAAATGATGAAGCTGGTTTTATTTTAAATAATTCATTGTTAGAGAGTTTTAGAACGAATCAATGGATAGTTTTAGGATTTGTTTTTGTCACAATTTTAATCAAATCTATTGCAACAGGTTTAACTTTAGGAAGTGGAGGAAACGGAGGAAACTTCGCGCCTTCGTTATTTGTTGGGTCATATCTTGGTTTTTTCGTTGCAAAATTCTTTAATTTAATCGGTTTCAAAGAAGTTCCAGTCGGTAATTTTACTGTTGTTGGAATGGCAGCTGTTTTAAGTGGGTTATTTCATGCGCCATTAACAGCAATTTTCCTAATTGCCGAAATTACGGGAGGTTATGGATTAATTATTCCCTTAATGATTGTTTCTTCGATAAGTTTTGCAATTTCAAAACGATACGACAAATATTCGATGGATATATACGCAATAGCAGAAAAAGGAATTGTTTTTACATCTGATAAAGACCGAAATTTGTTTAATAAAATTGATTTGTTTTCGATTTATATCAAGAATATCAAAACATTGACGGTTTACAATTCAATTGAAGATATAAAAGAAATTTTTTCTACTACAACACAAGATTTTATTCCAGTCCTCAATGAAGATAAATCGATTCATGGAATTATAGTTTTAGATAATATTCGATCATTTATTTTTAATGATAATATTGATAAAAGTTACTTAGAATGTATAACAGAAGCAACTTCGACATCTATTTTTACGAATGCTGCTAACGTGATGAAAATGATGGAAGCAAAAAAAATAGATTATATTTTACTCACTAAAAAAGGTAAATTTGAAGGTTATGTAACCGAAAGTTTATTATTAGAAAGTTATCGAAGTAATTTGAATAAGTTGAGAATTGAGTAGAAATATTTGAATATAATATACAAAAAAAGCCTCTAAAATAGAGGCTTTGATTTATAATTCTTTTTTCATTTCGTATTGTTTGTCGTACAATTCTAATCCCATTGATTGAATAAAATCATTTGTAGAGATTTCTCTTTCGTCAACATTAATCATTTTAATTTCTTTGTTCTTCAAATCGCTGAAAAGGATGGAAGCTAAATAACGATTTCTATAATCGTGATGAACACCAAATTGATAAATACGTGTATTATTTTTGTTGATAATTTTGTAAGCAACTAAAATTCCATCTTCATAAATTCCATTTATTTGACAATCTTCGATGATATTTTTTACACTTTGAATATCATTTTTCCAAGTAGGTTTTATGTCCCAAAAGTTTTCACTTGTAATCAAATCTAAATCACTAAATTCTACAATTTCATGTAACGGATTTACGACCAAAATAGGAATTCCTTTGTAACTATTTAAGGTTCTTGTTTTTTCAAAACCACAAGCTTCGTAAGCGTTAATTGCAAAATCATTTTTAGTATTTACCTCTAAAAATATGTTTTTCACTTGATGTTCTTTCAATTTGGGAAAACTAAAATCTAACATTTGTTGTGTTATTTTTTTTCCGCGATGTTCAGGAGAAACTCCTGTTCCACCAATATAGGCTGTTTTTACATCGTTATAATTTCGAATTCCGTAAAGTAAAAAGCCAATTAATTTTCCATCAATACTAGCACCTATAGAATAATCAAGATTGATATCTTCCATTTTTAATTTTCCCTGAAATTGTTCAGTCGAAAGGTTGATAGAAACGTAATAATTTTGATAAGAAAGATTATATAAAGATGATATTTCTTCCAAATCAACATAAGTTAATGAGTGTATTTTAATGTTTGTTTGCATAGCTGTAATTTGCAAAGCAAAAATAGCCCCAACATTTAAGATTTTTCTAAAAAAAAATCTTAAAAAATCTTAAAAAATTAAATTTTATTTGAACAATGTAATCCGATTTTGATAAAAATATAATTTATTTAATATGATTGACTGAATAATTCTACATTAAATTTAAAAATAGTGTAGAGGATAGCAAATATAATTAAGAAAAATTCTTTTTTTATAATTTAACATAAGCTTATTGTTAATTATACTGAAGAAAATTCTGTAATCAATAAATTTGCATACATTTTTAAAACTAAAACTACGAGAGAAGTCTAACTTTCTCCTCATTTGTTGAAACAACTATTCTTCTCTCGATTTTTTAAAAAAATACTCCCTAAAGAAATCTAGTAAAGTGTATTTCGTACACTAATTAAATTGCCAAATTCTCAAAATTTCTTTCCAAAACTTATTTCAAAATATCTATTTCTCAAAAAATATTTAAACATATGATGAATTTAATAAAGCTTTGAAAAATTATTAAAAAATGATTAACGAACATTTGTTAGTTTTTTTCTTTTGATTATTTTAGTCGTTCAAATTATCACAAAAAAAATGAGTAAAAATTTAACAAAATTGGCTTGTCTAGCTATATTTTGCAGCTATAGCTATGTCTCTGCTCAACAGAAAACGACAGATAGTGTGGTTGTAGAAAAAGTAGAATTAATACAACCAAGAGAAAACAAAGACAAAGTTGATGTGCAGTTTTATGGATTTATCAGGAATGATATTTTTATGGATACGCGTCAAATGATTGGAGCAGGAGAGGCTTTGGTGCCGCTTTATCCAAAAGATCGTTTATCGGATGTAAACGGTGCTGATATCAATGCAGCTTCTAAATTTCACATGTTATCGATTGTTTCGAGAGCTGGTGTTAATTTGAAAGGTCCAGAATTACTTGGAGCTAAAACTTCTGGTATTTTAGAGGGAGAATTTTTTGGAGCAACAGAAGGAGGAATCAACGAGTTTCGTTTGCGTCACGCATATGTGATGTTGGATTGAGAGAAAACGCAATTATGGATTGGACAATATTGGCATCCTTTCGTTGTGTTAGAAGCTTTGCCAAATGTTGCAAATTATGGAACTGGTGCGCCTGTTTATGCTTTAAATCGTAATCCTCAAGTTCGTTTAACGCATAAATTTACTGACAAATTTAAAGTTATTGCTGCTTTACATTCTCAAAGAGATTTTACTCCAAATACAGAGCCTTTCCGAAATAGTGGAATGCCAGCGGCTCATCTTCAATTTCAATATAAATCACAAGTTTTTACTGCCGGAATTGGTGCTCAATATGAAAACTTGAAGCCAAAATTATCTTCAGGAAATCCACCTGTTAAGTCTAATGAACGAGTTGAAAATGTTTCGTTTATGGCTTATTCAAAGTTAAATACAAAACCTTTACAAGTAACTTTTGCTGGATATTTGATGCAAGATGCGTCGTCTTTTGTACAACTTGGTGGAATTGTAGGTTATCAAACAAGTCCGATAGCTGTTGAAACATACAAACCGATGAATACACATAGTATGTGGATTGATTTGCAACAAAACTCAACAGGAAAATTTTCGTTCGGATTATTTGCAGGTTATGTTAGAAATAATGGTGTTAAAGATCCTGTAGAAGAAGCAATTGCATCAACATCTTATGGTGTAACGACAAATTGGGGCGCAATTTCGGCAACTCCAGGTACACGAACTGTAAATTATTTGTACAAAGTAGTTCCTCGTTTAGATCTTACCTTAAGCAAAGCCTTAAAATTTAGATTCGAATATGATCGTAGTACAGCACAATGGGCAGATGCGACGATAAAAGGTACGGGAACCGAAAACAAATATTTAGCAAATAACAATAGATTTCAACTTACCACATTATTTAACTTCTAATATCACACAAAAAACATGAGTACAAATACTTTAGATACTTCGCAAACAGTAGCGAAGAAGGATAATATTTTCCAAATTATTTTAGCATCATCTGTCGGAACCTTAATCGAATGGTACGATATGTTCTTGGCAATCATCTTAGCTAGTGTATTATCAACACAATTATTTCCTAACGATGGTTCGTCACATTTCTTAGAAACACTTGCAGTAGTGGTTTCATCATTTATGTTTCGTCCGATTGGTTCATTAATTTTTGGAAGTATTGGAGATCGTATTGGTAGAAAATATTCATTCTTAGTTTCTTTAATTATGATGGGAGCAGCTACATTCTTGATTGGTTGTATTCCAACTTTTGATAGTGTAGGTTGGTTTGCTCCTGTTTTATTATTGTTTTGCCGCATTATGCAAGGACTTGCAATTAGTGGAGAATATGCAGGTGCGGTAATTTATGTAGCAGAACATGCTCCAGCAGAGAAACGAGGATTTTATACAGGGTTTATTCAAGCAACTGTTCCAATTGGATTATTATTATGTTTAACAATTGTTTTCTTAACACAATCATTTTTATCAGAAGAGGCTTTTGCAAGTTTCGGATGGAGAATTCCATTCTTATTTAGTGGAATATTAGTGATTTTGAGTTACTTTATTCGTCAACGTTTACATGAAAGTCCAATTTTTGAACAACTAAAAAAAGAAGGAAAAACATCTAAAACTCCAATTAAAGATGCTTTTACAACTCCAGGAAATGTAAAGTTAATGTTAAAGGCTATTTTTGGAGGAAATGCTGCGCAAAGTACAATTATGCAAACAACATTATTCGTAACACTTTTCTTCTTGCAAAGAGCGGTTAATTTACCTTACGAAACAGTTTTAATTGTTGTTTTATGTTCTACATTATTTAGTTCATTTTTCTATCAATGGTTTGGTGCATTAAGCGATAAAATCGGGCGTAAACCAGTTATGTTAGGCGGAATGATTTGTAGTTTTATCTTAATTCCATTATCATTTTTCTTGTACATGAAATTAGGAAATCCAGAAGGATTGAAAGAAGTTCATGATATTTCGAATTTAGCAGTTTTCGGAATTGTTATTGTAAGTTTAATTACTTCAATTGCAGGAGCAGCAACTTACGGACCACTTGGCGCATTTATGTTAGAAATTTTCCCAACTAAAATCCGTTATACAAGTATGGGATTTGCACAAAATATGGGAAATGGATTTATTGGTGGAGCAACGACTTTTGTAACGGAATTAATCAAAAGTACGATTATCGTTACGGCTGCTATGTCGCCTTATATCGGATTAGCTTATCCATTGATATTAATCTTTATTGCGATTTTAGTGAATTACTTTACAATTCCAGAAACATACAAAACAGATTTAACAGAAGATAATTAAAATCAATAATAGACAAAATGTAAAAATCCTTCAAGCAATTCTTGGAGGATTTTTTTAGAGGAATTAAATTTCAATGCAAAAAAAATCCACTCAAACGAATGGATTTTTTTATTGTATCAGAAATATTATTTTTTCTTTTTTGTATCAACTGCTCCTGATAATTCAGATCCAGCTTTAAATTTAGCTACTGTTTTAGCAGCAATTTTAATTTCTTTTTTAGTTTGTGGGTTGATACCTGTTCTTGCAGCTCTCTCAGAAGTTGAGAAAGTACCGAATCCTACTAAAGCAACTTTGTCTCCTTTTGCTAAAGCTTTAGTTACATTTTCTGTAAATGAGTTTAAGGCTTTTTTAGCAGCTTCTTTAGAAATTCCAGCGTCAGCTGCAATCGCATCGATAAGTTCTGATTTGTTCATAGTTGTAACTTTTTAAATTAATTTATACACAAATATACTCTTTCCCTTTATTTGTGCAAGTTTCAACGCAAAAAATTTCAAGAAAAATGCAAAATTTTATGAAATCTGTGTCAAAAATCAGTAAATAAGTACTTATTTTACGAATAAGGTATCCTCGTTTTGATGTCCATTGATGAAATCTTTGGCTGTCATACGACGCTTTCCTTCCGGTTGAAGTTCTAAAATTTCGTAAACTCCTTGAGGTAGATTGATATAAAGGTTATTTTTTTGTAAAATTAATTGATAATCTTCTCCTTCAACAACAATATCCGTTTTTAGACCTGCATATATTTTTAACGATTTATAATTTTCGCCATTTCCAAAAGTTGTCCATGCACATGGATAAGGAGAAAGTCCTCTAATCTTATTGTGAATAGTATTGATTGAATCGTTCCAATCTATTTTACAATCTTCCTTAAAGATTTTTGGAGCATGTTTTAATTCTGTTGTTTCATCTTGCGGATGAGGTTTTAATGAATCATTTTCTAAACCATCCAACGTTTTCACGACTAATTTCGCACCGATATGCATCAATTCGTCATGAATTTTACCAACATTATCATTTTCTCCAATTTCTACTTTATCAGAAATTAAGATATTTCCGGTATCAATTTTTTCATCAATTAAGAAAGTTGTTACTCCAGTTTCCTGATCACCATTCATCACAGCCCAATTAATTGGTGCAGCTCCGCGATACTGAGGAAGAAGTGAACCGTGTAAATTGAATGTTCCTTTCGACGGAATTGACCAAACAACTTGTGGCAACATACGAAAAGCTACAACAACAAAAACATCAGCATTCCAGCTTTTTAATGTTTCGATAAAAGCTTCGTCTCGTAATTTTTCTGGTTGAGCCAAAGGCAAATTATGTTCAACTGCATATTTTTTGACATCAGAAATATTCATTTTTTGTCCTCTACCAGACGGTTTATCTGGAACAGTAACAACTCCAACTATTTCGTGATGACTATTTGTATTGATTTCATTCAAAGATGTCGCCGCAAATTCGGGCGTACCCATAAAGACTACTCGCATTTTTATTCTATTAGTTTATAAGAATCGAATCCAATTGGTTGAACTCGCATTTCGTCTATCAAATATTGCAATTCTTCGACGATTTTATCTTTTGGCGAATTTATGAATTTTGAAAGGATTTCGGCTTGCGTTTTTGTACCTTCTTTCAAATATTCAATTAAATCGGTTGAATTAAAGTTTTCATTTTGTTTTTTGGATTGACAAACATCGCATTTACCACAATTTTGATCAGATTTTTGATTAAAATATCCAAATAATAAACGTTCTCTACAAATTGTATTTTGTTCGGCATAATAAGCCATAGCTTGCAAACGTTTCCAATTATTCACTTGAATTGCTTCGAAATCTTTCCACAATTTATTTTTAAACGCATTAGAATCGCGCGGAACAAGAAATCTAAATCGCGCTAAAAATCGATCCGAATAATCAATAGAACCATTTTTTGCATATTCGTGTAAGCTATTCCTAATGTCGCCAATACTCATATGCAATTCAAACGCCATTTTACTTTCCGAAATTTCTCTATTATAAGTGTAAATTCCAGGGTAATGACGTTGTAAATAATCAAAAATTCGGTTTTCATTCAAATTAATCGAATGTGGTGACGCCAAAATTTGAATGCTACTATTTTGTGAATAATTTTTTTGCTGAATGATTTCTTTCGTATTTAAAAACTCTAAAAATTGAAGAACCATTTTAAGATTTAAACCAAATTTTTCGGCAAATTTTGGAAGATCCAATTGATAATTCATTTCCGTTAATTCGCCTTCCGCTAATTGCAATTGACTAAACAAACAATTCCCAATTTTGATAAAATCTTGTTGCGAAGGTAAATTCGCTTTGAAAATATTTTCTGCTTGAATTCGATCATCAGGATTGTACAAATAAATTCCATACGATTCCTGTTCATCACGTCCAGCGCGCCCAACTTCTTGGTAATACGCTTCTATTCCTTGTGGCAAATCGATATGAAAAACGGTACGAACATTTGGTTTGTCTATTCCCATTCCAAACGCATTTGTCGAAACCATAATTCGCGAATTACTTAACATCCAATCTTGCTGTTTTTGCTCTTTTTCGTCTTTGGTTAATTTGGCGTGAAAAAAATCGGCATCAAATCCATTTTGACTTAAAAAACTTGCAATCTCGTAGGTTAATTTTCGATTTCGAACAAAAATAATACTCGAACCAGGATATTTTTTTAAATAATAAATCAAATCATTTTTCTTGTCAGCAGAAAGGAAAACATTGTACGAAAGGTTTTCTCTTTTTAAAGAAGATTTGAAAACTTCAGGATTATTTAGCTCTAATTTTTCAACAATTTCTTGCTGAATTTTCTCTGTCGCTGTTGCAGTCAAAGCTAAGATTGGAACTTTAGGAAGAATAGTTTTTAATCTTGAAATTCGATGATATGCAGGTCGAAAATCATGTCCCCATTCAGAAACGCAATGTGCTTCGTCAACAGCTAGCAAACTAATATTGATTTGTTTCAATCGCTCGACAAAAATTCTACTTTGCAAACGCTCTGGCGAAACATATAATAATTTGATTTTATTGTTTTGACAATCGTCCAAAATTTTTCCAATCGTATTTTGGTCAATTTCATTGGTAATATATGCCGTAGAAATTCCTTTGGATTGTAAATTCTGAACTTGATCTTTCATCAACGCAATAAGCGGCGAAATGACCAATGTTAATCCATCAAAAATAATCGCAGGAACTTGATAACAGATAGATTTTCCGCCACCAGTCGGCAAAATTGCTAATGTATCTTTCCCTTCCAAAACACTTGCGATGATTTCCTCTTGCGGCGTTTTGAAAGAAGAATAATTCCAATACTTAAAAAGAATTTCTTTTGGTGTCAAATTACAAAGCTTTGTTGTAAATTTAAGTAAAATAGTGTTATTCTTCAAAAATTATATATTTAAAACCTATGAAGTCAAAAAATCTAATTTTATTTATATTGTTGATGGTTTCATCATTGATTTTTGCACAAGAAAAAATTAATAATATTGAACTTTCTATTGGAAATTCAAAAGATTTTTTTGAGAATGTTTATGTAAAAGACCTTGAATCTCAACAAAGAAAAATGCTTAAAGATGGATTTTATATTCTTGAAAATTCTTTTCAGAAAGGAAAATTTGAAATAAAAAATGAATTAATTAATGGAGATATTGTTTTGTATGAAGGAGAAAGTTATAGAAAAGAGTATGCGATTCAGAATTCTAAAATTATAACATTAAAAATATATCATAATGATTTGTTAGAAACTGATACATTTAGAGCAAATGATAAATTAAATTTCAAGAGTTATAATGATCAAAATAGACTTACCAATGAAGGTTTTGTTTCTTTGAATCGCCAAGCGCATTATAAAAAAGGAATTACAAAATCGTATTATAAAAGTGGAGTATTAGCTTCTGTGGAGAATTCAATTTTAGGAATAAATACGAGATACTATGAAAATGGAAGTTTATGGTAAAAGTTATGAGAAATATAATGAAGATGGAACTTTAGAAACAAAACAATATAGGAAAGAAGGTGTTTTTTATATTGAGAATTATTACAAAGGAAAACTATCGTCTAAACAATATGAAACGAAAGATAAGGAAGAGATAACGCTTGTTTATGATCATGATAAGTTTATAAGAAAAGAAGTAATTAAGAATATTGATGGCGAAAAATATCTTTATAAATATTCGCCAAATGGAGAATTTATTGAAAAAGAGAAATATTATGCACCAGGAAAAGTAATTTCACCTTAGTCGATTATACCTTTTCTGTATTTTACAAAAAGTGGAATTTCATTCATTAAAAAATACAAAAAGCCAACAAATTTGTTGACTTTTTGTATTGAAATTTATTCTGTAATCCCTTCTAACATAAATAAGAAAGCATCTTCTTTTGCATCTTCTTTCAACGATTCAAATCGGCCAGAAGCACCACCGTGTCCTGTATCCATATTTGTATCTAAAAGTAGAATGTTATTATCTGTTTTTAAATCTCTTAATTTCGCTACCCATTTTGCAGGTTCCCAATATTGTACTTGAGAATCGTGCAAACCTGTCGAAACATAAAGGTTTGGATAAGCTTTTGCTTCCACCTTATCGTATGGCGAATACGATTTCATGTAATCGTAATATTCTTTTTCGTTCGGATTTCCCCATTCATCATATTCCCCTGTTGTCAATGGAATAGAATCGTCTAACATTGTTGTCACAACATCCACAAAAGGAACTTGCGCAATTACCCCATTGAATAATGTTGGCTCGTAATTAATCACAGCTCCCATCAACAATCCACCAGCAGAACCACCCATCGCGTACAAGTGTTTTGATGAAGTATAATTTTGTTGAATCAAATATTTTGCTGCATCAATATAATCAAAAAATGTATTTTTCTTTTCTAACATTTTTCCATCTTCATACCATTCGCGACCAAGATATTGGCCACCACGAATATGCGCAATCGCATAGATAAAACCTCTATCCAAAAGACTTAATCGAACCGAACTAAAATAAGGCTCGATCGTGTAACCATATGAACCATAGGCGTAAAGTAGAAGAGGGGTTTCGGCAGAAAGAGGCGTATCTTTTCGACGAACTAATGAGATTGGAACCATTTCGCCATCGCGAGCTTCTGCCCAAATACGTTCAGAAATATAATTTTCTTTATCAAAATCACCTATAACAACTTGCTCTTTTTTGATTTCGAATGTTTTATCATTCATGTTAAAATCAATCACAGAAGAAGGAGTTGTCAATGATGTATATCCGTAACGCAATATGTCAGTATCAAAATCTGGATTTGTTCCAACATTTGCTGTATAGGTTTCTTCATTAAATGGCAAATAATAATCAGTTGAATTGTCCCACGCTTTGATATTCATCTGCAATAAACCATTTGTACGCTCTTCGATAACCAAATAATTCTTGAAAATTTCGAAACCTTCAATCAATGTTTCTTCGCGATGAGGAATTACATCAATCCAATTTTCTTGTTCTGTTTTTTCGACAGAAGTTTTCATTAATTTGAAGTTAAATGCATCATCTTTATTGGTTTGAATATAAAATGAATCACCAAAATGTTCGATTGAATATTCTAAATCACGTTCTCTTTTTTGAAAGATTTTAAACTCAGCATCTGGTTGATTAGAAGGAATATATCTAAACTCGTCAGAAACAGTACTTGAAGATCCAATAATGATGTAATCTCTAGATTTTGATTTGTAAACAAACGCATTAAACGTATCATCTACTTCTTCAAAAACTAAAATATCATCTTCTTGTTTTGTACCTAATTTGTGTTTCCAAATTTGATAAGCACGCAATGTTTCATCTTTTCTTGTATAAAACAAAGTCTGATTATCAGCGGCCCAAACAGAACCTCCAGTTGTGTTTTCTATTTTATCAGAAAGAATTTCTCCAGTTGTTAAATCTTTGATCTGAATCGTATAAATTCTTCGCGAAACATTATCAACTCCAAAGGAAACCAATTGATTATTTGGTGCCATCGAAATTCCACCCAATTGATAGTACGAATGACCTTCAGCCATTGTGTTGACATCAAAAAGAATTTCATCTGGATTCTCTAAACTATCTTTACGACGTTTGTGAATCGGATATTCTTTTCCTTTTTGATATTCCGTCAAATACCAATAACCATTCAATTTGTACGGAACAGACGAATCATCTTCTTTGATTCGCGCTTTCATTTCCTCAAAAAGTTTGGTTTGTAAAGCTTCTGTTGGTTGTAGAATAGCTTTTGTGTATTCGTTTTCTTGGTTCAAATAATTGATAACTTCAGAGTTTTCACGATCATTCAACCAATAATAATTATCGATGCGGATATCTCCGTGTTTTTCTAATTTTTGTTCTATTTTTTTCGCAATAGGTGCTTGCATTTTCTAAAATTTAAGGTGCAAATGTACTATAAAAACTTACTTTGAATAAGTTGTAGTTGACCAAGATTTATCACCTGTTTTATATTCGATGATGATATTATTTTCGTTTAAATAACCAATTGTTTGATAATTTCCGTTTTGAGAAATCACTGTCACATGGAAAATATTTTGTTGAGCAGCTGGATAAAATTGTGCAATAACTTGTGAATTTTCTTGGTCGATTAATACAAATACGTTGTTATTTGTACTTGCTGTTGTGTAATTTTTTCCGTTCGATTTGTAAACGTTTTTGTTTTCTACAGTTTTTTTTGACACTTGCGTAACGACTTTATTCGTTGTTTCTTTAACGGTTGTAGTTGTTGTATTTTCTGTTTTAGTTACAGGTAAATCTTTCGCATTTTGTTTTCCAACCTGATTCATAGCAAATGTTAAGGCTTCTTGATAACCTTTTGTAAAATCTTTTTCCTTTGACGAACCTTCATAAGTTGAAATCACATTATTATTACAGTCTGTAAACGTTACTTTTAATTTATTTTTAAAAGCAACAGAAGTATTTTCAATATTTGCTTTTGTAGCTAAACAAGGATTGATTTGCACATCTAACGGAATAGAATTTTCATTTACTATTTCATATTCTTTTTTTCTCAAAGCAGTTTTCAATCCTGTATTCAATTGATAATCTTCTTTTACGAAATCTTTAAAGAGTTGAGGAACGATAACATATTTATAATCAGCTACATTTTGTGCTTGTAATGACGATAAAGCAATAAGAAATAAACTTGATAATATAGTTTTCATTATAAGATTATTTAGCCGATAATTTAACTTCTTTCCAACTATTATTTTCAGAAACCTCATAGGAAATCGTATTTCCACTGATGTATCCTACCGAAAAATAATTCGAATTTCCTTTAGTAACAATTACTCTGTAAATTCCATTTTTTAGGGTCGGTTCAAATTTTGCAACAACTTGATTTCCATTTTCGGACATCAACATAAAACCACCATTTTGCAGTTCTATTTTTTGATACGTAGTTGTTCCATCTGTCAGCAAATTAGTAGCTGTTACCTGAGTTCCTTTTGGTTCTGGTATATATGCAGTTGTTGTTTCTGTTTGGGATTTATCTAATTTTACCATCGGAACAGAAGCTTTCGCATTTTGAGATTTTAAAGGATTTAAAGCTAGTTTTATAGCTTCTTGGTAACCTTTGTCATATTCTTTAATCTTAGAAGTTCCTTCAAATTTTTGAATACTTTTATTAGAACAATCTGTAAAACTTACCTCTAATTTATTATTCAAAAAACTTTTAACTTTTAAAATATCCGCATTCAAA
This sequence comes from Empedobacter sp. UBA6305, assembly GCF_002440405.1. Lineage (NCBI taxonomy): Bacteria > Pseudomonadati > Bacteroidota > Flavobacteriia > Flavobacteriales > Weeksellaceae > Empedobacter > Empedobacter sp. UBA6305. Next base: position 46,567 of record NZ_DJTP01000032.1, read on the forward strand.
GCTAAACAAGGATTTTGCACAACTTCTTGTGGCCAAGAAGATTTATCAGAAGGTAAAACTTCATATTTTTTCTGCGTCAAAATATATCTTAATCGATTATTTAATTGATATTCATCTTTATCAAAACTAGAAAATTTTTCAGGAATATTGATGTACTTATAATCACTTGTTTCTTGTGCATTTATCGTAGAAAAACTACATAAAAGTATAGCAGCTATTAAATTTTTCATTTAAAAAGTTATTTGTATCAAATATAAAAAAATAGAATTGTTTTAACCTAAATATATTTGTTATGCTGAATTTTTCATTCCAAAATAGTTAATAAAATTGAATCATTTAAAATAATATTATTTGTAAGAAATGATTTATAGATCTGATTATAAATGATTAACTTTATTTAAATTAAAATCATAAAATTATGTCAAGTTTAAAAGATAAAGTTGCGATTGTAACTGGAGCTAGCTCTGGAATTGGGAAAGCTGTTGCTGAATTATATGCCAAAGAGGGTGCGAAAGTTGTGGTTTCGGATATTAATGAAGAAGGTGGAAATGAAGTAGTAGAAATTATCAAAAAGAATGGAGGAGAAGCGATATTTTTCAAAGTTGATACTTCTTCGCCAGAAGATAATGAAGCATTAGTAAATAAAACGCTTGAAGTTTATGGAAAACTTGATATAGCTTGTAACAATGCTGGAATTGGTGGTCCTGCCGAGCTGACTGAAAATTATCCGTTAGATGGTTGGAAAAAAGTAATAGATATCAATTTTAATGGTGTTTTTTACGGATGTAAATATCAATTACAAGCAATGGAAAAGAATGGAGGAGGTTCTATTGTTAATATGGCTTCTATTCATGGTACTGTCGCTGCGCCAATGAGTTCGGCTTATACTTCTGCAAAGCATGGAGTTGTAGGTTTGACGAAAAACATTGGAGCGGAATACGGACCAAAAAATATTCGTTGTAATGCAGTTGGACCAGGTTATATTATGACGCCTTTGTTGTCGAATAATTTGAGTGCAGATCATTTAGAGTTGCTTGTTACAAAACATCCAATGGGTCGTTTGGGACAGCCAGAAGAAGTTGCGGAGTTGGTTTTATTCTTAAGTTCGGACAAAGCATCCTTTATGACAGGCGGTTATTACCTTGTTGATGGAGGATATACAGCGGTTTAAAATATTTTTGATCGAATCTTTAAGATTAAATGGTTTTCTATAATTTAATCCTTAATTTTGCCTGAACGAAATACAAACAAACAATGAAATTTTTTATCGATACAGCTAACTTAGCTGACATTAAAGAAGCCCAAGATTTAGGAGTTTTAGATGGTGTAACAACAAATCCATCTTTAATGGCAAAAGAAGGAATTACAGGTCAAGAAAATATTTTGAATCACTACAAAGCAATTTGCGAATTAGTTGACGGAGATGTTTCTGCTGAGGTAATTTCTACTGATTTCGAAGGAATGGTAAAAGAAGGTGAAGCTTTAGCAGCTTTAAATCCTCAAATCGTAGTTAAAATTCCTATGACGAAAGATGGTGTAAAAGCGTGTAAATACTTTTCTACAAAAGGAATCAGAACTAACGTTACTTTAGTTTTCTCTGTAGGACAAGCATTATTAGCTGCAAAAGCTGGTGCAACTTACGTTTCTCCATTCATCGGACGTTTAGACGATATTTCGACAGATGGTTTAAACTTAATCGAAGAAATTCGTTTGGTTTATGATAACTATTTGTACGAAACTCAAATTTTAGCAGCTTCAGTTCGTAATACAATGCATATTGTTAATTGTGCAAAAATTGGTGCTGATGTTATGACAGGACCTTTATCATCAATCTTAGGATTGTTAAAACACCCATTAACAGATTCTGGATTAGCACAATTCTTAGCTGATTACGCTAAAGGAAATCAATAAATTGAATAGAATTTTCTATATATGAGTCGCTTAATTTTAAGCGACTTTTTTTATGAATTTATATTAATGAAAAGCTTTTAATTATCAAGTTGATAAAAATAGTGTTAATAAATAAAAAAAGATGTTTTATTATGAATAATATAAAATTATTAATTGTAAATTGATAAAAGTATTAGAAACTAAAATATTTTTTATTAGTATGTTAAAAACATTTATTTTATTATCAGTCACGCTTGGTATCCCTTTTGTATTAATCATGTTTCTTTATGGAAGCACATTTTTTAAGAAAAATATCAATAATGACTAATAATTTTTTCCATTTACTAAATTAAAAAATCCTTCACTTGTATGAGCGAAGGATTTTTTTATGATGGTTTGATTAATGATTATTTTATTACAACTCTTTTGTTGATTTCCATTTGTTTTCCAACAACTTTGATGATATAAATACCTGGGTTTTTGAAATTAACTTCAACTTCTTTTTGATTTGACGAATTTGAAACTTCATTAATTAATTGTCCATTGAAATTAAAAACAGAAACTTTCTGAATTGATTTCGAATTATTTTCAAGTTTAATTTTAATCGAACGATTTGTTACATTGTAAACTGAAATATCATCACGCTTTTGATATTCGAAATCTCCAGTTCCTAAATTCGAACCCCAAATTTTTTCTGCATATTCAGGATGATCAATAAATGGGTTTCTGTTTTTTTGGTATCTGTAGACTAAATTATTAATATCTTTTTCACGATCAGAAACAGGATCATTTAAATGCCAAGTCATTAATATTTTCAAGAAAGTATCTGTAAAAACTTTATCTTTTGTTTTATTAAACATAGCATAAGACCAACTCTGAATACCATTTTCTTGATAACGAGTAGCAAAATAAAAATAAGCACGAGCTATATCACCTTTAAACTCATCAATTGGTTCGAAAACTGTTCCAGAAAATCCCGCAGAGTATCCAGAGTTTTTATTACTTCCTAATTTAGAGCCATTTAAAGAAGTGTATGTTGCACTTTCAACAACTCCATAAGGAAAATTATCTCTTTTATTATTAACATAACCATCAGTTGGCCAGATATGGAATGCATCTGCAACCATAGGAGAGTTTTTATTAAAAACACTTTGAGGAATAATATGCTCTCTGTTGTAGCAGTCTCCTTCATTTTTATAACCAGAACTGCCACATTGATCTGAAGATTTTATAAAATTATAAGGATCAATTTTTTTCGGTATCTCTGAATAAATATCATAAATAGAATTATCTTTTTCATCATATTTATCTAAAAAACCATTATCAGAATCTGTTCTATTATAAAGCGTCCATAATCCTCCATACGTTAAATCTGTGTGGTTTTTTATTATTTCATATAGCTGTGTTTTTAAGGTAAAGCTGCTACCAGTTGCATTTTCGTAATAGTTACTTGGAGCTTGAGCTGAGGCTAAAATACTTACTGTAAATATGGATAAAGTGTATAAGATTTTTTTCATAAACAATTTAGTTAAAAAAAGCTGTGATTTTCACAGCTTTTATTTTGTATAAATTTATGAAATTTAAAGTTTACTAATTGTTAAATTACTTACTGTAATTTTGATAAATCACCAATGAATCTTGAATTTGTTTATTTAATAATTTATATAAATCTGGTTGATTTAATGAAACTCCAGCTATCGATTTCAATTTTTTCTGAAAATTCTTAGAACCTGACAAAAATTTTGCTCGATAAGAATCTTTATCCATGACTTTTTTGGCTTGTAAATCTTTAAAATCTTTTCTGATTTTTCGTGCATATAATTCAGATAAGTCAAATTGCAACTGCATTTCTTTTAAAATTTCTGCATGTTGCATAGATAGCCACGAATTACTTTCATCAAATTTATTGGTAACCCAAAGTTCAGGAAGTTCTCCAGTAGATTCTGCAATTTGCCAACCTAATTTTGAATCTAAAAATCCTTGAGGAACCTTTGTTTGAATAGGTTTCTTTTTAAAGTTTTCGTAATTAAGTTTCATATCTTTTTTCCATTCAATTACAGATTGAGCCTGAAGAGAATGAGAAGTGAAAAGAGTAATTATAATAAAAAAAAATATTGATTTATTCATCAGATAATCAAGGTGTTGATTTTAAATATTTTCTAACAAATCAAGTCTCATGCCATGAGAACCTTTTATCAAAATATTTCGAGTTTTGATTGGATTTTCTTTTAAACATTCTTCAAATGCAACGCGGTTTTCAAATTTTTGTACTTTCGGATTATTCGTAATTGTTTCACCAAAATTATGTCCTAGAATATAAATTTGATCAAAATCTAAACTTTCAGCTAAATCTAAAATACGTTGATGCTCAGCTTTGGATTCTTCTCCAAGCTCAAACATATCACCAATAATAATTGTTTTAGAACCTTCAAATTTTGCAAAATTATTTAACGAAGCTTCCATACTACTTGGGTTTGCGTTGTACGCATCCATCACAATTTTGTAATTTTCTTTATTGATAATTTGTGAACGATTATTTGATGGAAAATAATTTTCGATTCCGTTTTGAATAGATTTAGCGTCAATCCCGAAATGTTGTCCAATTGCAATTGCACACGAAATATTGCTAAAATTATAGTTTCCTGTTAAATGTGATTGAATTTCTAAATCTTGGTATTTAACCGCCAAATATTCAGTTTCATTTTCTATCAATTCGATTTGAACATTAGCATTATGTTGATCAGAAAATGTAATTCGATTAATATCCTCAGTTTTTTCAACTTGAATTGGATCATTAAAATTAACAAAAGCAGTTCTGTTACTTGCTCTCAAAAAATCATATAACTCAGATTTACCTTTAATCACACCTTTAATTCCTCCGAAACCTTCTAAATGAGCTTTACCAAAATTAGTGATATATCCAAAATCTGGTTGAGAAATAGAAGCTAATAACTCGATTTCTTTTTGATGATTCGCACCCATTTCGATCACAGCCATTTCTGTATCTTCTGGAATAGATAGTATAGTTAAAGGAACCCCAATGTGATTATTCAGATTTCCGAAAGTATAATGCGTTTTGAATTTCTCTTTTAAAACAGCTGAAATCAATTCTTTTGTCGTTGTTTTCCCATTAGAACCAGTCAATCCAATAAATGGTATTTTAAGATAATTACGATAAGTTCTCGCTAAATCTTGTAAAGTTTCTAAAGCATCATTAACCAAAAAAATATTTTGAGATGTATTTTCAAATTCTTTCTCGTCAACAATTGCCATTGCAGCTCCTTGATTGATCGCTTCTTGAGCGAAAGTATTTCCATTAAAATTAGCTCCTTTTAAAGCAAAAAAGATACAATTTTGTGAGATGTTGCGTGTATCAGTCGTAACGATTTTCGATTTAAGAAATTGATCGAATATTTCTGTTGTATTCATGTTATCTAAATAAAATAGATGAGATTCTGTTTTAAAAAAAATAGAAAGAAATTATTCTTTTTATTTCGTACAAATATAAAATTTTATGATTCTATTTTTGACATTTAACGAAGTAATTTACGATAATTGCAAATAAATTAGATGAGATTAATCTTGGTAGCACAAGTTTCTCTATTTTATTTATTATATTAAAAAAATATCTCTAGGACTTTGATAAAAGTATGAAAATAAAAGAAATTACCATTAACGAATTAGAAACTGAACGATTGATTCTTGTTCCTTTTACGATTGATATTTGTGAAAATATGCTGTATAATGATTTTAATATGTTGTATGACAAAGGTTTTGTAAAAAGCAAAGACTGGCCGGATAAAGATATGATGGATACAGTGCCTAAAATTATTCAGAAATTATTAATTCATAATTACGTGACAGGCTTCGAATCCTGGATGATTATAAGAAAGGATACGAAAGAAATAATAGGTGATGTAGGATTTAAAGGGTATAATGCGGAGGAACAAAGTGTAGACATTGGTTATGGAATCATCCGTAAAGAAAGAAGAAAAGGATTTGCAGAAGAGGCGTGTAGAGGTCTTATAAAATGGGCATTTTCTCAAGAAATAGTAAAAGAAATAACAGCCAAATCTTTTTCAGATAATGTCAAATCGATTAATTTATTGAAAAAGCTTGGTTTTGAAAAGATTTTTGAATACAAAGAATTTGTGTATTGGTCATTGATCCAATCTTGAGAACAGAAAGAATTTAATGTAACGTCCTGAAAAAAT
>NZ_DJTP01000011.1:0-9858 GCF_002440405.1 Empedobacter sp. UBA6305
TTATTTTTTATAAAAAAAAAAAAATTTTTTTTTTTTTTTTTTCTTTTTTTTTAAAAAAAAAAATAAAATAGTGCGTTTTGTTAAGGAACGACTAATTATTATTTTTCTTGATTCTAATCTTGCCTTTATGTTCATGATACATCATACAAGTTGCTTTATTTTCTAACTCTTTGCATGTTTTTTCAAAATCATAAATAACACTCACGGTTTCACCTTCTTTTTTGTCTGAAAATATTTCATTGTTACAAACCAAATAATCCTCTTTGTCATCAACACGAATGTAAGTTCCTGTACAATCTCTCACAATCGTTCCAGTAAATAATCGATCGTGTTTAATACTTGTACTGCAAGAAGATAGGGCTAAGGTAAGGAGAGTAGTTAATGAGAAAAGTAGTTTCATATTTTGATAAATTAATAATCATAAATATAAAGTTTTTTATAGTGTAAATAAATAGAGTTTAACTATATTTTAAAAACTTTTTTTATTAAAATTTAGAATAACCAACATCATCGAATCTTGTAAGGAAGTCACTTGATGAATAACTTTTGGAGGAAGAATATATTCGTCAAATTCTTTTAAATTGACAATCTCAATTTTTGAATCAATTTCTATTTCACCTTTCAGCATTAAAATTTTTGCATTTACAGGTAATTGATGATCGATTAATTTCAAACTTTTTTTTAGTCCAAAAGCAACAACACGCGTATCATCATTTCTGAAAATGATTTTTATAATTGGTTTTTCCGATTCCGAAATCTGATCTAAAATGGCATGTAACATAATGATAGTTTTTGAATTCTCTTAAAATTAGTATTAATTCTTCAAACTATCTGAAAATGAAATATTAATAATTTGTGAAATTTTAAGCAATTGTAATCTTCATTCTTAACACAAAAAAATGTTTAACTTGCGTTTTTAATCATATAAAATGACAACGAATTATTTTGCCGAAATTATTTTACCACTTTCATTAAATGGAACATTTACATACCATCTTTCTGAAATTGATTTACAGCAAATTAAAGTTGGTCAGCGTGTTTCCGTGCCTTTCGGAACGCAAAAATTATATACAGGAATTGTACATTCTATTCATCAAAATGCGCCAGAATTATACAAAACAAAGGCGATTCATGCTTTTTTGGATGATGAACCTTTGGTGACGCAAACGCAAATTAATTTTTGGGAATGGATGGCGAATTATTATATGTGTTCACTGGGCGATGTTTTTCGAAATGCTTTTCCTTCTGCATTAAAATTAGAATCTCAAACTTTTGTTCGATTAATTAATCCAAATTATGAAACAATTGAAGAGCTAAATGATTATGAATTCTTAGTTTTTGAAGCGTTGAAATTGCGTGAAATCATTTCAGTTGAAGAAGCAGCTTTAATTGTAGACGAGAAATCAGCAATTCCAACACTTAAATTATTAATTGATAAAGGAATTATTCGGTTAGATGAAAAACTGAACGAAAAATATACGCCAAAAATTGATAATTATGTCCGATTACATCCAGATTTAAAAGGAAATGAAACTGCCTTTATCGAGATTTTAAATCAATTAAATAAAGCACCAAAACAGCGCGAAACCTTGTTGCAATTGATTACGTTAGAAACGCAATCGCAAGAAAAACCGCTAAAAGTTGCAGATTTTATAAAACAAGGTGCGACAAATGCTGTACTTAAATCTTTAGCAGAAAAAGGAGCAGTTGAAATTTATCAACATCAAACTTCTCGTGTAGATGAAGATGAGAAAGAAGTTGCTGAAATTGCTGAATTGACCTTGAAACAAATTGCAGCTTTAAATCAAATTAAAGAAGATTTTAAGGATAAATCAACCGTTTTATTACATGGTGTAACATCAAGTGGAAAGACAGAAATTTATCTAAAATTGATGGAACAAGTAATTGCGAAAGGAAATAAAGTGTTGTACTTATTACCAGAAATTTCTGTGACAACTCAAATTGTTCATCGAATCAAAAAACATTTTGGAGAAAGAGTAGGAGTTTATCATTCGAAATTCAATCAAAATGAACGTGTAGAATTGTGGCAGAAAACCTTGAATGGCGATTTTGATATTATCATTGGTCCACGAACAGCGTTGTATTTGCCTTTTGATAATTTAGGAATGATTATCGTGGATGAAGAGCACGAATCTTCTTATAAACAAATGGATGTAAAACCATTTTTTCATGCGCGCGATATGGCGATGTTGCTTGGAGGAATGATGAATGCGAAGGTTTTATTAGGTTCAGCGACACCTTCGGCTGAAAGTTATTATAATGCGAAAAATAAAAAATATGGTTATGTCGAATTAACTGAACGTTTTGGGAGTATAAAATTGCCCGAAATTAATTTGATTGACCTCAAAAAAGCGCAAAAGGAAAAAGAAATTACAGAAGATATTTCGCATACACTTCGTGATGAAATTTTCAATCAATTGCATCAAAAAAAGCAAGTCATTTTATTTCAGAATCGTCGTGGATATGCGCCAATTATGGAATGTAATACGTGTGGTCATACGCCCGAATGTCCAAATTGTGATGTCAGTTTAACATATCATAAATTCTCGAATCAACTAAAATGTCATTATTGTGGTTATGCACAAGCAAAACCTTTGCGTTGCCCGAGTTGTGGTTCGTACGAATTGAATACAAAAGGTTTGGGAACAGAACAGATAGAACAGCAAGTTCAAACAATTTTTCCTGAAGCAAAAGTTCGAAGAATGGATGTCGATTCGATGCGAGGGAAATTTGCGTACGAAAAATTGATCGAAGATTTTGAGAACAAAGAAATTGATATTTTAATTGGAACGCAAATGATTACAAAAGGTTTTGATTTTGGAAATGTTAATTTTGTTGGTGTTATTCGAGCAGATTCTTTGTTAAATTTTCCTGATTTTAGAGCGCACGAAAAAGCGTTTCAATTGTTAACGCAAGTTTCTGGTCGTGCAGGTCGTCGTCAAGAACAAGGAAAAGTATTGATTCAATCTTTTCAGCCAGAACATCAGATTTTGCAAAATGTCACAACCTACAGTTATGCACCAACGATGAAAGATATTTTGTATGAGCGAAAAGAATTTTTGTATCCTCCTTATTCACGGTTAATCAAGTTGCGTTTCAAGCATAAAAATAAAGAGCGTTTGGATAAAACGGCGGCTCAATTAGTCGTTTTGCTTAAACCAAGTTTTGATGCAAAATGTTTACTTGGTCCAGAAACGCCTTCGATTGGAAGAATCAATAATTTATATATTACAGATGTGATGATTAAAATTAGACCAAATCAATCACCTCAAAAAGTAAAAGATTTAATTCAAGCAAAAATAGATCAATTGCATACAATTGCAGCTTTTCGTTCGGTACGAATTGATGTTGATGTTGATCCAGTTTAAAATAAAAACCTCCCAAAAGTTAACTTTTGGGAGGTTTTCTTGTTAAGATTCTAAACTTCTTAAATATTGTTGTTGCAAAGATCTACGTCTGCCTTTCATAAATAAGAAAAGGTTTAGCATCAACATTATTCCTAAATAAATGGCGAAACTACCAATTTTTGTACTTAATTTTACAATCAAATCTTCGGTTGTTGCGATAGAAGTCATGTAAACAATTAGCATGGCAAAACCGATATTCAAAAGATAAAAACCAATTTTGAATAATGAATTTGTTGCGCTTGCAATATCTTCTTTTTGATGGAAAATATCGTACATAAATATTTTTCCATTTTTGAATAAAACGTTAGAAACTGCGATTGTCATTAATATTGCCACTGGTAAGTAAACCAAATATGCAATTAGATTGTAATTTGTCATAATTTGCTGTGTTTAAGTGTTTATTTTTTTGCTTTTTCTTGCGATATAAATAATTGATAAATTAATAAAATGTAATATTCCGAGGATTAATAATATAAATCCAATTTTGTAGGACAATGAAGAAAACATGATGGTAATGGAGTCAACTTGTTCCCAGTTTTGTAAACTTATTGCCGAAAAACCTAAATTGACCAAATAGTATCCAATCAATAAAAGATTATTAATCGATTGACAAACAGAATGATTATCGATTAAGTTTGTCAAGTACACAAAACCAATTTTATACACTTTCCAACCAATAAAAATGGTGATGTAGAAAGTAATAATCAGATAAATGATATACGAAATAATATTATACATATTGAATTTTCAATAATTTTTGAAATTTGTGATTCAAAAAAATACGAATTGATTATTTTATCAAATTCGTGATTTTTCCTACCAACCAATGCTCATCAGATTTGATAGCAAGGTCCATTATATTATTGATTTTTGTCGAAACAGAAGATAAATCTTGTAATAATTTTGCAAATTCTTTTGCATCATCAGATTGATCGTCGATGTTTTTTAATGATTCTAAAAAATCAATTACCGGCTCTATTTCACGCTTTCTGCGTTCTTTTGTAATTTGTTTGAATAAATACCAAACATCTTTATCGGCAACAAAATATTCTTTACGTTCTCCTTTTATCAATTCTTTTCTTACAATTCCCCAATCCATCAAAGCACGCAAATTCATATTTGCATTTCCGCGAGAAATTTGTAATTCCTCCATAATTAGATCTGTAGAAATAGGTTCATTATACGTTAATAATAATGCATGAACTTGTGCCATAGTACGATTTATTCCCCAGTTAACAGCGAAAGTTCCCCAAGTTTGAACAAATTTTTCTTTTGATTCTTCTAATTTCATTGCAATTATTATTTACACAAATATATATAAATTTCTATACTTTCAAAAATTATTGAAAATTAATTTTGAAAAATATTTTAGCGCTATTTATAAGATAAATCTTAAACTTGCTTGTAACATTTTTCTTATAATTTCGACTTATCTGTTATCTTTATTGAAATTTACAACAATCTATGATATCTATTCGAGATTTAAATAAATCCTACATAATGGGAAAAAACAAACTTCACGTACTCAAAGGAATTAACCTTGAGATTACGGAAGGCGAATTTGTTGCGATTATGGGATCTTCGGGTTCGGGGAAATCAACTTTATTGAATATCATTGGAATGTTGGACGAGCATGATACAGGTATTTATGAATTGGACGGTGTTAGAATTGAGAAGTTAAACGAAACTAAAGCGGCTAATTATCGAAACAAATTTTTAGGATTTATTTTTCAATCTTATAATTTAATTAGTTTCAAAAATGTATTAGAAAATGTAGCGTTACCGTTGTATTATCAAAAAGTAAAACGATCGGATCGAAATAAAATAGCGCTTAGTTATCTGGAAAGAGTGGGGTTGGAGCCTTGGGCTACTCATATGCCAAATGAACTTTCGGGTGGACAAAAACAACGTGTTGCAATTGCGCGTGCATTGGCTGCAAAACCAAAATTGTTATTGGCGGATGAGCCTACAGGAGCGCTGGATACAAAGACTTCGCAAGAAGTAATGCACCTGATTCAAGAAATTAATGACGAAGGTAAAACAATTGTAATGGTGACGCATGAAGATGATATTGCAAATATGTGTAAACGTATTGTTCGTCTTAAAGATGGTGTAATTGTAAGTGACGAAAAAGTAGAACAAGTAAGAGTTTAATGATTTTCGAATCTCAAACTTCGTAAATCATAAATCAAAGAATCTTAAATATAAAATATGTTTGATACAGACCGTTGGAGCGAAATATGGTCGTCCATTGCAAGTAATAAATTGCGTACAGCATTGTCGGGTTTGACAATCGCTTTGGCGCTTTTTGTGTTTATTACATTGTATGGATTGGGAAATGGTTTGCAGAACGGGTTTCAACAAGAATTTTTCAAAGCAAATTCATTAAATATTACCGTTAACGGAGGTACAACAACAGAACCTTACAATGGTTTCAAACAAGGACGTACAATTGAATTGGATGTAAAAGATTTTGATTTTATTAAACATTCTTTTCCAGATGAAATAAAATCGATTGTAAGTACAATTTCGAAAAGTGATACGATTAGAAATGAAGCTAATTCAGGAAGTTATTCAATTACTGGAGTTTATCCAGAATATGAATCAATGATTAATGAAAATGTAACGCTTGGTCGATTTATCAATAAAAAAGATATGGAGAATCAGTCCAAATCAATTGTTATTGGACGATTGGTTGCGCAAGATTTTTTTCCAAATCAGATTGCGATTGGTAAGTATTTGCAATTAGGTTCAAGTATGTATCAAGTGGTTGGTGTTTTCGAAAGTAAAGATGGTGGTGATAATGCCGAGCGTGCTTTGTATGCACCTTTTACAACGTTTAGAACGATTTATGCTACAGATAAAGTATCATCGATTATTGTAACACCAAAAGATGGAATGGCTTTGGCTGACATTTCTAAACTTGCAAATGCAATTGAATATAATATAAAAGGTCGACATAATGTTGCACCTTCTGATTATGGTGGAATTTGGGTGCGAAATGCGGCTGATGCAATGGAAGATACCAATCAATTTTTCTTGATTCTGACAATTATTGTATTTGTAATTGGTGGAGGAAGTTTGATTGCAGGAATCGTAAGTATCGGAAATATTATGGTGTTTAGTGTAAAAGAGCGTACCAAAGAAATTGGTATTCGAAAAGCTTTAGGCGCAACACCAGCCAATGTTTTGGGACTGATTTTACAAGAAGCAATTATGATTACAATTATTTTCGGAGCAATAGGAATTGCTTTAGCGGCACTTGTTGTAGAAAATATTGGAGATAGCTTAGAAGAATATTTTATTTATAATCCAGGTGTAGAAACTAATTCGTTGGTAATGGCTTGTATTATTTTATTTGTTGCAGGAACAGTTTCTGGATTAATTCCAGCTTTGAATGCAGCACGTATTAAACCTATTGATGCTTTAAGAGACGAATAATGAACTTTATAAAATTTGTTTTTGATCCAGATGCTTGGAGCGAAGTCTACGCGGCGATTCGCAAAAATAAATTGCGCACTATTTTGACAATGATTGGTGTTGCATGGGGAATGTTCTTATTTGTATTATTGTTAGGAGTAACACGCGGTTTGCAAAATGGTTTTGACCGTAATTTGGCAAATGCCGCAACCAATTCATTATTTGTTTGGGGAGGGACAACATCGATGCCATATCAAGGATTTCAAAAAGGTCGCACAATTGAATTGAAAATGAGTGATGTTCGTCAAATTCAGGCTCGTTTTCCTCAAATTTCGTTGTTAGCTCCTCGAAACTCGAAACCAAATTCAATATTAACTTACGGAACAAAATATAATTTTTACACGGTTAATGGAGATTATCCAGATCAAAACCGAATGTTTGGGAAAGATATTATTCAAGGTCGTTTTATCAATGAAGATGATATCAAAACTGAATCGAAAGTTTGTGTAATTGGAATTGAAGTTGCCGAACAATTTTTTGGTGATAAACCGAAACCTTTAGGGAAAGAAATCAGAATTAGCGATAGTTATTATACAATTGTCGGCGTTTACGACACACCTTCTTCGCCTGTAGAGAGTAAAGATCAAGTGTTTATTCCGTTTACAACATTTCAAAAAATATACAATCAAGGAGAAACGATTCAATATTTAAGTTTGAGTTTACCTAATAATTATGATATTGTAGCATTCGAAAAAGAATTAAAAACATATCTGAAACAAATTAAAAATATTTCGCCAGATGACGACCAGGGAATTGGTGGTTTTAATTTAGGTGAAATGCTTGGAAAGATTATGAAATTCGTAAAAGGAATGCAGTTCCTAGCGATTGTTGTAGGAGGAATGACATTATTTTCCGGGGTTATTGCGATTGCAAGTATTTTATTGATTACAGTTTCAGAACGAACAAAAGAATTTGGAATTCGAAGAGCATTAGGTGCAATTCCTGCTCAAATTCGAGGACAAATTTTGTTAGAATCAGTAGTTTTAACATTAATTGCAGGTTTAGGCGGAATTATTTTTGCAGCACTTTTACTAATGGTTCTCAACGAAATTATCATTCCATCAAATAAAAACATACCTTTATATAATGCGTCAATCGATTTGTTTACACTTTTTACAGCTTTAGCAGTGATGGTGATTATGGCAACTTTAGCGGGATTGATTCCTGCTCAACGTGCAATTCAAATCAAACCTATTGATGCTTTGAGAGATGAATAACTAAAACTTAACAGATATAGAAGAATGAAAAAATTTCTAAAGATTTTGATGATTGTCGTTTTTATCGGTGCTGTAATCGGTGTGATTGCATATTTCGGTAAAAAGAATAGCCAAGACAATGAAGTTTATGAAACGACAACGCCTTTTATGGGAAATATAGAGGTGAAAGCTGTTGCAACTGGTGAATTAAAACCGTTGGAAACAATTGAAATTAAGCCAAATATTTCGGGTGTTATAAAATCGATTAATGTTGCTGAAGGACAATATGTAGAGCGTGGTCAGTTGATTTGTGAACTGAAAGTTGTTCCAAATGTTCAGTCGTTAAATGCAGCTCGTCAGTCTATTCAAGCGGCTCAAATTACGGTCGATCAAGAACGTCGTAATTTCAATCGAACATCAACTTTATATAATCAAGGTGTTTTGCCTCGTGCAGATTATGACAATGCAAATGCGACATATAAGTCAGCTCAACAACAATTAAAAGCTGCCGAAAACGATTACAAAGTTGCGCAAACAGGTATTGCTCCCGGTTTGGAAGCTTATGCAACAACACGTATTACAGCAACTACTTCGGGAATGATTTTAGATATTCCTGTTGAGGTTGGGAATATGGTGCAAGAGATTAATAATTTCTCTACAGGTACTACTATTGCTACGATGGCTGATGTTAAGAAAATGATTTTCCAAGGAAAAGTTGACGAAGCTGAGGTTGGTAAATTAAAAGAAGGAATGAAAATTAATGTATCGATTGGTGCAATTCCGAACAAAACTTTTACAGCGATTCTTGATTTTATTTCGCCTCAAGGAGTTGCAACGAATGGAGTAGTTCAGTTCGAGATTAAAGCACCAGTTCAATTAGATTCAGATAACTTTATTCGTGCGGGATATTCTGCAAATGCTGAGGTTGTAACGCAGGAAGCAAAAAATGTATTGTTGGTAAAATCAGCGCATGTTCGTTACGACGAAAACCAAAAACCATATGTTGAGATTCTTACTTCTGGTAAAGGACAAGATGCAAAATACGAAAAGAAATACATCACTCTTGGAATTACAGACGGAGTGAATGTTCAAGTAAAATCTGGCTTGAAAAAAACAGATAAAATCAAAATTTGGAATACCGATTTGGAAAAAGATAAAAACGGTAACGGTCCACATTAATAAGATACAAAAGGAGAATAAAGCGTTCTCCTTTTTTTGATTCTGTCACTCCGATTTTATCAAAAAGCTTTTTTATAGAAACTTAATTATGATGTCATCAGCATCGTATCCATTATATTATTAACTATACTGAATAACTCATTCTCGCTTTGCGACAATTCCTCCCGAATAGTTAACTCAAAAGTATCCATTTTACTTTTCTTTTTGGTAAGAAAAGCAAAACGTCTAATCATTTTATGAAGTTAAAAGGCATTCTTGAGTAATTAACAAGTTTAATTTTCCTGTCGTTTCGAGCTTGTCGAGAAATCTATCCCGTTATAATTTAGTTTTTAAAAAGAGCTTTTCTCGTCAAAAATCTAATATCTCAGTTCTCATATCTAAACATTTCAAAAAATATTTTCCATTGTACCAATAACTTAAGGAAAGAATGTAAAATAAAAGTAAAGTATGTTTGGAAAAACGAATAATCCAGCCGTATATTTGCAATCCCAATACGAAAGACGAGTAGAATTGTAGTTGACATAAGGACTTATATAGTGACAAAAATTATTTAAAAATAAATTTGCGAGTTTAGA